>VRUD01000079.1 GCA_019456305.1 Cytophagales bacterium
CTAAAATTCTTGCCTGCTCTTCTTCTTCCTGTTTGCGTTTTATTTCTGCCATTTCCATTTCGTGCCTTGCTTCAAGTTTTCCAATTTCTTTACTTTTTTCTTCGTTGAAAACACTGTCTTTGAGAGTAGCAAATTGCTTATAATGTTCAAGGGAAAGTTTGTAGCTGCTGAGCTGTTCGTAGCACGCTGCCAGCCCCGAATGTGCTTCGCTGCTTTGCTGTAATGCGCCAATGCTGTCTGCCAGCAGGGCGGCTTGTTGGTAGTACTGTATGACCGTGGGGTAATCCTTTTTTAGGAAATAAATGCTTCCTATGCCGGATAAGCTGAAAGTCATATTGTATTCATCGCTAAGCTCTTTATTTATCAAAAGGGCTTGTTGTTGATAATACAACGCAGTGTCAAGTAACAGGGCTGGATTTTCCGCAGCCCAACCGCCCGCTCCCGAATACTCGGGACTGTCACCTTGTTCAAATAAGGATGTGTACAAGCTACTGATGTTGTTATAGGAGTTAGCCATGTCTTTTTTATCACCCAGTTGCTCAAATATTTTAAGGGCTTTAAAGAAGCATCTCAGTGCTTGGGGGTAGGATGATTGACTCCCATAAATAATCCCGATGTTGCAATAGGAGTTAGCCATGCCTTTTTTATCGCCCAGTTGCTCTTCTATTTTAAGGGATTTAAAGTAGTATTCCAACGCTTGTGGGTAGTTAGATTGATACCAATAAATAATTCCGATATTGTTATAGAAGGCAGCCAATGCTGTTGATTTCTCACCAAGCTCCACTTCTATTTTAACGGCTTTAAAGTAGTATTCCAGCGCTTGTGGGTAGGAGGATTGATTCCAATAAATAAGCCCGATGTTGTTATAGGAGGCAGCCATGCCTTTTTTATCACCCAGTTCCTTTCTTATTTTAAGGGCTTTAAAGTAGTATTCCAGCGCTTGTGGGTAGTTGGATTGTATATAGTTTATAGCCCCCAAAGTATTAAAGACCGCAGTGCGCAAAAAGGGGTGGTCGGACGGGCTATCACCTTCAACCTTCAAATTGTCGGTTTCAAGCAATTCCAGTGCCTTTTCACAGAGTATTGTAGCTGTGTCCGGTTTGGAGTACATAAGTTTCCATGCAAGGTCGCTAAGCGCTTTTACTTTTGTCGTATCATGGCTGGCTGTTTGGATAACGGTTTTGAGGCTGTCAATTTTAGTATTGCCTCCCGCACCCCATGATCCCGAGTACTCGGGAGAACTGCCTCCCATAGCCAGTAGTAAAATGGTTAGGTAAGCGGTTGTTTTTATTATGGTCTTTTTATTTTCCAATTTATTTTTGAGTCCACTCTAAAAAGTGTTTTTGGTTCTCGCAAAGGCGCAAAGAGCGCAAAGTTATATACTTAACTAATTGATATTCAATCCTTTGCGAACTTTGCGTCTTTGCGAGAAACAATTTCTTTTCAATTTTTTACTTTTTAGAGTGGACTCATTTTTTCAATTTTATCTTCAACTCTTCCAACTGCTCTTCTCCAATCACCGAGGGCGAATCAATCATCACATCCCGGCCTGCATTGTTTTTTGGAAATGCAATATAGTCACGGATAGACTCTGAACCGCCCATCAATGCGCACCATCGGTCAAAGCCAAAAGCAATGCCTCCATGGGGAGGAGCGCCATATTCAAAGGCATCCATTAAAAAGCCGAATTTAGACCTTGCTTCCTCATCTGTAAATCCCAGGGCTTTAAACATCCACCCCTGAACATTCCTGCGATGAATACGCATCGAGCCACCGCCTAACTCTACGCCATTGATCACCATGTCATAAGCATTTGCTTTTGCTGCCCCAGGGTCTTTTTCAAAGGTTCCAATATCCTCTTCTTTGGGAGAGGTGAATGGATGGTGCATCGCTTGCCATTTTTTGTTGCCTTCATCCCATTCCAGCAAAGGAAAATCAACGACCCACACACCAATGAATTTATCTTTAGCTCTTAACCCAAGCCGGTTGCCCATTTCTAAGCGTAACTCCGAAAGCGCATTCCTTGTGGATTTTTTTTCTCCGGCAAGTATAAGCAACAAATCTCCTTCTTTGGCATTGAATTTTTCTGCCCAGCTTTTCAGATCACGCTGGCTATAAAATTTGTCAACGGATGATTTAAAACTTCCGTCACTATTCAATTTTACATATACCAATCCTTTAGCGCCTATTTGAGGTTTTCTTACAAAATCAGTTAAAGCGTCAAGCTGTTTCCGGGAGTATTCTGCAGCTTTAGCGCATATACCAACCACTAATTCGGCATTCTCAAACACATTGAACCCTTTTCCTTTAGAGACGCCCAATTTGGGCGTCTCTAATTCTACAAATTTCATTTCAAAACGAAGGTCAGGCTTGTCGGTTCCGTAATACTTCATGGCGTCATCATAGCTCAATTTTTGAAAACCCGGAATAACATTCCCTAATATTTTTTTAAATAAATGATGTGCAAATCCTTCAAACATCTCCAGCACATCTTGTTGGGTCACAAAGGACATTTCACAATCAATCTGGGTGAATTCAGGCTGGCGGTCGGCACGCAGGTCTTCATCCCTGAAACACTTTACTATTTGATAATACCTGTCAAACCCCGATACCATCAGGAGCTGCTTAAAAGTTTGCGGGGATTGCGGAAGGGCATAAAATTCTCCCGGATTCATACGTGAGGGCACCACAAAATCCCGGGCGCCTTCAGGAGTTGATTTTATCAGAATGGGCGTTTCTATTTCAATAAACTGCTTTGAATCCAGGTACTGCCTGGTTTCCTGCATCATTTTGTGGCGAAGCTGAAGGTTTTCTTTGATAGGATTTCTCCTCAGATCAAGGTAACGGAATTTCATTCTCAACGCTTCACCGCCATCGGTTTCATCCTCAATAGTAAAAGGAGGCAGCTTAGACTCGTTTAGAACTTCCAGCGTTTCTGTTTTTATTTCAATTTCTCCCGTAGGTAATTTTGGATTTTTTGATTCCCTTTCAATGACGGTGCCCGTTGCTTTAATTACATACTCACGACCCAATGCTCTTACCTGCTCAATGAGTCTTTTCTCTGTGGTAGCTTCTGTAAAAATTAGTTGTGTGATACCATATCTGTCACGCAAGTCAATCCAGATCATGGCCCCCTTATCGCGTATTTTTTGAACCCAACCACAAAGCGTTACTTTTTGGTTGACGTCTTTTAGTTTAAGTTCACCGCAGGTATGAGATCGAAGCATAATTAAATCAAAATAAAGTAAAAGATTTTATATTACGGCAAGTTTACGTAAATTTACACTAATATTGTTAGGAAGCTTTGAAAAACTGTATAAAAATCCGTTAAGTGTAGCGCGAAATTTATTTCGCTTTGGCAAAGATAAAAGCGAAATAAATTTCGCGCTACAAATTTCGAGTTTCGAGTTTCGGATTTCGAGTTTCGAGTTATTGATAAAAAAGGGTTTTCAAAGCCCCCTATTAATAATTTAAGCTGAAAAATGAAAAATAAAAAAGAAAAAGTTGTTGAAACCGGGTTATCACGCAGAGTCCCTGATACAATCGGGGACAAAGAACGAAGGATCAGGAGGGCATTCAAGCAGAAAGATTGGAACGAGATAAAAACCGCAGATTCCTGGTCGATATTCAAGATAATGAGTGAATTTGTTGAAGGCTTTGAAAAAATGGCAAGGATCGGTCCCTGTGTATCTGTTTTTGGCTCTGCAAGAACTGCCCCTGGTCACAAGTATTATAAAATGGCTGAGGAAATAGCTGCTCTGTTGGTGAAACATGGGTACGGAGTGATCACCGGTGGAGGTCCCGGTATTATGGAAGCAGCCAATAAAGGCGCTTATGTTCAGGCAGGCAGGTCTGTTGGATTAAACATTATTCTGCCGCATGAGCAGAACAGTAATATTTATATTGATGCGGATAAGTGCATAAATTTTGATTACTTTTTTGTTAGAAAGGTCTTTTTTGTCAAGTACGCACAGGGATTCATCGTACTGCCGGGCGGTTTTGGTACGATGGATGAACTCTTTGAATCTTTAAACCTGATCCAGACAAAAAAGATCGGACAGTTTCCTATTGTACTTGTCGGAACTCAATACTGGAAAGGTTTGTTTGATTGGATAAAGAATGTAATGCTGCAGCAGGAAAATAATATTAGCCCCGAAAATCTAAAACTGGTAAATATGGTAGATACACCTCACGAAGCTGTAAAAGTTATTGATAAGTTTTATGCTAAATATTTGCTTTCACCGAATTTTTAATGAAAAAGAATACTCAAATCATAATACTCTGCATTATCATCATCTTTTTGTTGGCTTACATACTATATATGTTGTTCATACAAAAGCATCCCGAGCACTCGGGAGAATATCCCCCTCATTACCGGTATTATCCCTTCGAAATACCTAAAGAATTATCCTTTGCAGGGGAGCCTGTACCGCTTGAGAACATTGATGTTTCCGAGCGTTTTGAACGGGAGATGCTCATCAATACCTATTGGAGCGCCAGCACCATTTTGCTTATGAAAAGAGCCAACCGGTGGCTGCCGGCAATAGATACTATTCTGAAGAAAAAACAAATTCCTCAGGATTTCAGATATCTTTGTGTTATAGAAAGCATGCTTAAAAATGTAATTTCGCCAAAAAGAGCTACCGGATTCTGGCAATTCTTAAAAGGAACCGGCAGGGAATTCGGGCTTGAGATCAACCGGGAAGTGGATGAAAGGTATGACCCGATCAAATCTACTTATGCGGCATGCAAATATTTTAACAAAGCATACAAAACTTTTGGCAACTGGACTGATGTAGCGGCTTCCTACAACAGGGGTATTTATGGCATCAAAAGGGCATATAAAAAACAGAAGGTGGCCTCTTATTATGATCTCCAGTTGAATAGAGAAACTTCAAGGTATCTGTTTAGGATACTTGCTATGAAAGAATTGCTTGAGCATCCTCTGCATTATGGATATAATATTTCTGAAAATTTTCTTTATCAACCTTTTGATAGCAGGGAAGTGGTCGTTGATTCAACCATCAACGATCTGGTTGAATTTGCTTTTGATCAGAAGATCAATTTCAGAATATTAAAAAGATATAATCCATGGCTCAGAAGTAAAACCCTGACTATAAAAAACCCTAAAAAAACCTACAAGATTTTAATACCTAATAACCTATCTGAGTTCAAATTGTTTTTCAGGTATATTTTTATAGATACCGCTGCTGTTGATTCCTTACCCGGATATGAACCCACGATTCCGTATTTACCGGGCAAAGAACCAGACACTTTAACTGAAAAAGAAAACATAGAATATGAGGATGTTTCTCATATTGTAAGAGAAGAAGAAACCCTGGAAATGATCGCCCGAAAATATGGCGTCACTGAAGCTGAGATTATCGTTTGGAACAAACTTATTAACGGTAAGATTGAAACAGGGCAGAACCTGGTTATTCATGTTTTGGTTACTGAAGGCGCGTAGCGCATAGCGCATGGCGCATAGAGCATAGTAGCAGTGCATAAAGCAAAGGCCAATCTGAACGCATCTGAAACCAGACTGAACGTATCTTGCACCCGGGCGTTGAACCCTATCAGTCGGCAGTCCTCAATCGGCAGTCCACAGTCGGCAGTCGGCTTTGCCGACTGTGGACTGCCGACTGCAGACTGATTACGGTCTATTTATACTTTTTAGGATTTTGAATCATGTGATTAAGTAACCGTCCGATTTCTTCTGATCGTTATTTTCTTTTTTGCCGACTGCCGACTGATTTTTTGCCGACTGTGGACTGCCGACTGCTGATTGCCGACTGATTTTTTGCCGACTGTGGACTGCCGACTGCCGACTGCCGACTGCCGACTGCCGACTGCCGACTGCCGACTGCCATTGGGGCTCTGCGTCATGCGCCATTGCCTGAATGCACTGAAGTAAAAATTGTTCTTAAAAACTTGTTTTTTAAATAAACCTTTCCTTTCTTGCGGTATGAAAGCCCACCCAAAGGGGGGACTTTGTCATCGCTTAAAACTTATGGAAGAATTGTTAACATTAAAAACATATATTGAAACCGGAAAATATTCGGATGCATTGCTATTGATTAATGAATTAGAAGAGATGAGCTTAGTGGACACATTCAATAAAATAGATAGTTTTTCCGTAATATTACTTTTACATAGTAAATAAAGATCAGATAATTGAAAAAGCCTTAACATTGATAATAGATCAACAATATAAACAAAATGATAAATAATATTACAAGTTCGTTTTTAATAAGACAGTTATGGAACCAATAGTAACATTGATAAGTTTTACAGTGGCATTTATATCTATTATAGCGGGTATAGTTACAATTATCTGGTTTGTCAGGGATGTTAGAAGACAAAACAGTAAAGAACTTAAAAATCAAAGTCAAATACTGCTGAGAATAGATGACGGACAAGTAACAATAGCAAAAATTTTAGAAAAAATAACGAAAATTGCAGAAAAAATAGAATCCAGATAATAAAGGGTATTGAATCCTGTCCTCTAAATACAGTAACTATTTTCAACAGGTGGAGAGACCTGATATGGGAAGATGAAAATTATGATAATGATATGGGGGATTATAAGGTAATCTGGGATGGTATGAACCGGAATGGCAACTCATTACCCGATGTCACCTATTTTTATGTTATTGATTGTGATACCGAGCGGCTTTGCTCTGTAACGGGGTGGGTGCAGATTATGAGGTAGCTACGGTTGGTGATTCGTGTAAACACAAAATCATATATCTCTTTTAATGTAAATCTAATAAAAGATGGTATTACAAGAATAGTCAATAATTTATAATTCTTGGCGCCCTTTGCGTCTTTGCGAGAAATAATATTTGAAAAAAAATATCGAAATTTTCGGGGCCCGGGAACACAATTTAAAAAATATTGATGTTATATTACCTCAAAATAAACTCATCGTATTTACCGGGATCAGCGGCAGCGGCAAGTCCTCGCTGGCTTTCGATACCATTTATGCCGAAGGGCAGAGACGGTATATGGAAAGTTTTTCTGCATATGCACGCTCATTCATTGGCAATATGCAGCGCCCTGATGTTGACAAGATCAATGGATTGAGCCCCGTTATTTCTATTGAGCAGAAAACAACTTCCAGAAACCCACGCTCCACTGTTGGTACCGTAACTGAGATCTATGATTTTATGCGTTTGCTTTTTGCACGTACTGCTGAAGCATTTTCGTATGTTACGGGAGAGAAAATGGTACGCCAGTCAGAAGATCAGATCATTGATCAGATCCTTTCCAAATATACCAACCAAAAACTTATCATCTTAGCCCCGGTTGTGAAAGGCAGAAAAGGGCATTATCGCGAGCTTTTTGAGCAAATACGCAAAATGGGGTTTGTAAAAGTACGCGTAGATGGGCAGATCAAAGATATAGTTCCCAAAATGCAGGCAGACAGGTACGTAACGCATGATATAGAAATTGTTATTGATAGAATTGTTGTACCTGCCCGCCAAAGGCCTACGGTAGGCGGGAAAAATGAAGAGAGATACAGGATCTCACAAACAATACATACAGCGCTGCAGCACGGTAAAGGGATAATAATGATAATGGAAGACGGAAAATGGAAGATGGAAGATGGAAAAACGTTAAATATCAAACATCAAATATCCGACATCAAATACTTCTCTAAATACCTAATGTGTCCAACCTCTGGTATTTCCTATCCCGAACCTGAACCCAACACCTTCTCATTCAATTCTCCATATGGCGCCTGCCCTGAATGTAAAGGATTGGGAAAGATTGAAGAGATCACCAAACGATCCATCATACCGGATGAAAGCCTCAGTATAAGTCGTGGTGGTATTGCTGTGCTGGGTGAGTATAGAGATATATGGATATTTCAAAAGCTGGAATCTATTTTGAAAGAACATAAGCTCAGCATTTCAACGTCTATTAAAGATATTCCGGATGATGTTCTAAACGAAATTCTGTATGGCTTTTCTGGTAAGGAGGACAGCTCATTTGATGATCAATTCAATATTAAATCACCAAATCACCAAATCTCTCAATCAACAAATGAATACGAGGGAATACTTAACTTCCTGAACAAGCAGCATGAGATTGGGTTGGAGAAAACAAAGGACTGGCTTAAAAATTTTACACAGACAAGTGTTTGTGCTGAATGCAAGGGCTCCAGGTTAAAGAAAGAATCGCTCCATTTTAAGATAAAAGAGAAAAACATTGCTGACCTGGCAGCGCTGGATATAAAACATCTGGCAGATTGGTTTGGAAATATTGAAAACAGGCTTACTCAAAGACAGAAAACCATTGCTGAAAATGTGCTTAAAGAGATCAGGAAAAGAATAGGATTCCTGTTAGATGTAGGATTGGATTATTTAACATTAGACAGGACATTGAGAACTTTGGCAGGAGGCGAAGCACAACGGATCAGGCTGGCTACACAGATCGGTACGCAGTTGGTCGGTGTCTTGTACATCCTGGATGAGCCCAGCATCGGATTACATCCACGGGATAATTTTAGGTTGTTAAATGCTTTAAAAAGTCTCCGTGACCTGGGCAATAGCGTGATCGTATCAGAGCATGATAAGGATATGATGCTCAACGCTGATTTTATTGTAGATATCGGTCCTGGTGCAGGAAGGCATGGTGGCGAGATCGTTGCCACCGGGTCACCTGAAGAAATTAAAAGAAATGGCAGAAGCAGTTTAACGGTTGATTACCTGGTTGGGAAGAAAAGCATTGAAGTACCGCAAAGAAAAAGAAACGGTGAAAGTGATGAAAAGTTTTTGATCCTGAAAGGCGCTCGTGGTAATAACCTCAAAAATATTACACTAAAGCTGCCGCTTGAAAAGATGATTTGTATAACGGGTGTATCGGGGAGCGGTAAATCTACCTTAATTCATCAAACGCTCTTTCCTATACTTACCAAAAAATTGTACAGATCAAAAACATTGCCTTTAACTTATAAAGGTATTACCGGGTTAGAGTATATTGATAAAGTAACTGAAGTGGATCAATCTCCTATTGGCAGAACGCCCAGGTCTAACCCGGCTACATACACTGGTGTGTTTTCTGCTATCCGTGCCCTGTTCAGCCAGTTGCCCGAATCAAAGATCAGGGGATACAAGCCAGGCAGGTTCTCATTTAATGTAAAAGGTGGACGCTGCGAGACTTGTAGAGGCGGAGGGTTGAGATTGATAGAGATGGATTTTCTGCCCGATGTGCACGTGCTTTGTGAATCCTGCAGAGGGTTACGATACAATCGTGAAACCCTGGAAGTGCGCTTTAAAGGTAAATCCATATCCGATGTATTGGATATGACCGTTGAACAGGCAGTGGAATTTTTTGAGCACCAGCCCGGCATTATGCAAAAGATAAAAACGATGAATGAGGTTGGCTTGGGTTATATCACACTCGGGCAGCATGCTACCACGCTTTCAGGCGGTGAAGCTCAAAGAGTAAAGCTCTCGGCTGAACTTTCAAAAAAAGATACAGGCAAAACGCTTTATATCCTGGATGAACCTACTACCGGACTCCACTTTGAAGACATCAAACATTTGCTGATCGTATTGAATAAATTAGTTGATAAAAGCAATACGGTATTGATCATTGAGCATAATATAGACGTGATCAAGTCAGCAGACCACATCATTGATCTTGGACCTGAAGGCGGAGACAAAGGAGGGTATGTCGTATGTGCAGGCAGTCCTCAGGAGGTAGCTAAGAATGAGAAAAGTTATACGGGGGTGTTTTTGAAGAAGGCTTACAATAAACTATAACTCTAATGAAAACGATCGTTTATATAAAGGTTATCCTGGTAGCGCTTTTTATTTCTTTACCATTATTTTCATTTGGGCAACCAGATACTACCATTGCCAACCACTATTTCAAAAAAGCCGACTCCCTTTCCCGGTCCAAACAGTATGACAGCGCGATATATTATTTTCAAAAAGCAAGTGTGATTTATGAAAAAGTAGAAAACCGGGAAAAATATGTATTATGTTACAATCAAACAGGGAGGAATTTTAGCTACAAAAGAAAGTATAAAGAAGCAATATCATCTTTAAATATAGCTTTAGATTATGGATTGAAAAAGCTTGAAAGTGATCATTTATTAATATCTCAAACGCATCATTGGTTTGGACTTGTTTATAGGATTACCGGGCTATATAAAGAATCCATTGATCATTATAACAAATCAATTGATATAAGGATAAGATCACTTGGTGAGAATAACATAGCTATAGCTTCAAGTTATAATGATATTGGCATTGTATATGAGCTAACAGGGAATTATCGTAAAGCATTGGATTATTATGAAAAAACTTTGTCTATAGCAATTAAATTAACAGGTGAAAATGATCACAATATCGCAGGGGTATATAACAATATTGGGTTCATTTATGTTAATGAGGGAGATTATTATACAGCGCTTGAATATTATAATAAATCCTTACGTATCCTGCTTAATACACTTGGTAAACATCATCCAAATATTGCCTTAAGTTATAATAACATTGGGGTGGTATTTCGTAAAATCAACAATTTAGATAAGGCGCTTGAATATTATAACAGATCGTTATCCATTAGACTTAAAGCGCTTGCAGAAGATCATCCTGATGTGGCTCAAAGCTATCTTAATATTGGAATTGTTTATAAAGAAAAAGGAGATTATGCAAAAGCGATTGAATTTTATAACAAAGCTTTGTCAATATGGATCAATTCCCTTGGCCACAAGCACCCCCTTATAGCCAATACTTATACAAATTTGGGAGATCTTTTTACACGAAAAGAAGATTATATCAGAGCGCTGGAATTTCAGAATAAAGCATTAAATATATTGATAAATACCTACGGTGATTATCATCCTGAGATAGGGGTTGTTTACAATAGTATTGCAGCCATTTACACAGCCCAGTCAAAATACGACACTGCGCTGGTTTTTTTGCAGCAGGCGCTGGGGGCGCTGGTGAAAGGGGCAAAAACAAGCTCAATTTATATTAATCCCGAATTCATAGAGATCCGGATCCCTGGCCAGCCTCCGAGATTTAAAGGGGTAAACAGCAATGTGGTCTTGAAGGATGTATTGACAAAAAAGGCGGAGGCGTTTTATGAAGTTTGGTTGATTAAAAAATAATAATTGTAAAATCTGGTCTAAAATAAAATACTACTGATAATTATACTTTCTGCAAGAAGTAAATATAATAATGGTTTTTTAAATGAGATATTTTGGGCAGGATAATATGTAATATTTAAGCTGATATAGCTTATTTTAGGAATTACAAGGCTCTCATACACTTGTTTGTTAACGTATGATTTAGTTTTGATTGCGTGCATTGTTCTTAAGCCATAATGCCAGGATAAACCAATTTCAAAATATTCAGGTATTTTGATACTTGAACCCAGTACAATGCTTGGGCTAAAAATAGTGCCAAAAGTACGTACGGTCCCTGAATCAAGCATTTCAGTAGGTATTAATCCTGAACCCGCCGTTTGTACTCTATATACGTCTAAATTATTCCAATCAAAAGAAACTCCTGCAAATCCTTTCAGATAATATCCATTTTTCAATAAATTAGAACGGAGAATCAGAAGCAGCGGAATTTCAATAGCATGTATAATTGGTGTATGTTTGATAAAGCCAGCTATTGAGTCGTTTGTAAATCTGTTTAGTAGTATTGTATAGCTCTTGCGGGTAATTGATATACCGCTTTTAATACCAATGTTATTATGCGGATAGTAATTTAAAACTATACCAGTAGAGAAATTTATTTTTGGTTTAATACTAAAAAAATCTTGTGAAGGAATATAAGCGTCTTGTACATCATAAGTATAAGACAAAAGGGGACTAAAATGAATACCAACCAGTATTTTTTTTTCTTGCGCAAAAAGTTGCTCTGCATTTAAAGAAAATATTGCGTAAAATATAATAAGAATTGGAACATATAATCTTATTTTTTTACTTATAATAAGGTTACACATGGTATAAAATTTAAAAATGACTACCTAACATTAAAAATCCAACATAGAATCCAAACACTGCGCTATCCCTGCTAATATACGAATCCCGATGTATCAGGACGAATTCGTAATGCGCCAATTCGTAACATATATCCATGCACCCTATTCGTCTGACCACTTTCCAATCCTCATCCCAACCGCGTAGTGGTCTGACGATGACCACTTTCCAATCCTTATCCCAACCGCGTAGTGGTCTGACGATGACCGCCCTACAGAAACCTTATCAACAAAATTTCAACCAACAAAAATATCAAAGCAATTGTCATGCAGTATTTCCACAGTGAAATGCCGAAATTAATTTCCTTGAATTCATTAATAAAATCACTGCCATGCACAGCTTCAAAAATTCTAACATTCTTATTATTGGCGGCAGTGGTTTTTTTTAATTCATCTAAGTGGTAAGTTTTCAGGTATGATTCGTTTTTACCGTAATTGAAAGCAAGGATTTTCACGATATTCTCACTTTTTTCTACATTCTGCTGCGCTCCAACCTTTGGGCTTGGGGTTTTGTTAGGCTGGTTTATTTTTAATTCATAAAAGCCAGGTTCCATTTCACTTTTTGGTAATATGAACGTAAGATTTTTGCCTACAAGCCGCTGGTCTGGTATTAATTCAAAATTTTTATTCTGTCCGGGCTTTTGTCCTGACAGGGGTTGCTTTACCAGCTTGTAAACAGCCCCCCTAAATCCCCCCCCGCCATTATTCCTTACCGAATCGGTGAATGGGTGAATCGGTGAATCGATGAATTGCCTGCCCCGTTTCTCCGTTTCTCCGATTCCCCGTTTCTCCGATTCAGGTGGGCTTGGAGTTAGAGGGGAGCTTGGGCTGGCAGTGGTTACATCTAAATTAATTGATTTTTCCTGGAATGACCAGGCTAATTTTTGATTAGCCGAAACGCTCAAGATCGCTATCCGGTACATGAAAGGTACAAAGATGGCGTGTTTTGGGAAATTTGTGTATGATACCTGAAGGGGGGCGGCACAGAAATAAATTTTTCCTTTCCCAATATTAACAAAAGATAAGAAAGGGTTCTTATTTTTAAAAGCAAGCAGGTTATGTGCTCCCCGCTTCCAGCTTATAACCGGCTTCGCGTAAGGCATATTGATCTTTTTGCCTGTCTGTAGTTCATTTGGATCAATATTCTCAAAAACTCCTTCAAAAAATGGATCATTAATGTCAGGAGGTAGTAGATACCTGCGCTTTATTGAATCGTTTTTATTATTTTGAAGCCCCATCTGGCTCTCCTCACTTATTTGTTCAATATTAATATTTGCAATACTTTTAAAAAAGTTTATATAAATATCAAAATCACTCTTGTTTTTATTGTCTTGTATAGGAAAGATAAGTACACTCCCCCCGTTTTTAACAAATTCTTTTAGTATGGATAAAATAGAACCATCCAGGTGTCTGAGTCCGTTAAGTATTATCAGGTCAGCCAATGGTAAGGCATTGTAATCAATGTTGTTTGCCTGATAATTATTGAGATTGAATAAAGACTTACTGAATACTTTGTTTATAAATCCTGAATTTTTTGCGATTTGATGAAGTCCGGATTGCTCAATTCCGTCTTGGTGAAGTATATGGACTATGTTTATAACCGGAGCGACTTCAAGCACAAAATAGTATTCATTATCAAAATCTACAGCATCGTATTCATAGGATATTTTGCATTTTTCCCATTTCCCATTCACTATATTTGGGTTGTTTTTACCAGGCACAAAATTGAAGCTGATCATAGCGCTGGCATGTGGAGCAATATCAGTATTTTTGATACTCACTTGTCTGTCGCCAATAAAAAATTTTACCTCTAAACCGTTCACTTCCTGATCGCCATCGTTGACCAATTTAACGTTGAGTATATTATTTTGATGGTTTTTAACGAATGGTGAAGCGAGCCAAACAGAGTCTGTAAATACATTTGCCGGGCTTTGAACTTGAATTGGTACAAGATAATATTGCGTAGAAGTATCCGTTCCGAGTAGCCTGGACAAATTAGTTAAGTCTCCTGTTGTGCTTTTCTGAAAATCACTGAACCAGAAAAACATGTCCCGGGTGTTAGCGAGGGAATTCCTCAGTTTAATATTTTCAACCGTGCTGCTTTGGCGATTTAATATACTTTGAGCATTTCTGGAAATATTTGAAAAATTGACCTCTGTAATACGGTCTTCCAGTTTTTGAGGAGTATATAAAAATTGATCTTTGCCTTCAAAATCATTATCTATAAAGTGGTATTGCGTGTTGGCCGGGAATAACTTTACAATTTCTCCGGTGTTCCTGATGGCAACATCCAGGGCATTACCATCCTGAATGTCATTTTGCATGCTAAAAGAGTTGTCAATGTAAATGCTTAATAGTTGGTTATCCTTTGAATGTTGGGAGTTATCACCCGGAATGAATGGTTGTGCAAATGCCAGTACTAAAAAAGCGATAAATAAGATCCTTGCTAATAAAACAAGCAGATGTTTAAGCTTTAATTTATTGGTAGTTGTATCTTTTACATTCTTTAAAAACCGGACGTTTGTAAAGAAGAATTTCTTAGGCCTTTGAAAATTAAAAAGATGGATCACTATAGGGATGGCAATAGCTGATAAGCCGAAGAGGAATTGTGGGAATAAAAAGTTCATTTGCAAAAATAGCTGTTTTTATAATATAATAATGCAAAGCGTATTTTTTCTGTGTTGAAGAAAATATTACTATCTTTGAAGTTTAAGTGGTGTCGGGTGTTTTCACCCGACACAATAATATAATGAAAATATATACAAAAAAAGGAGATCTGGGCCAAACGTCCTTGATAGGAGGTACAAGGGTGTCTAAATCTCATCAAAGAATCGAAGCCTACGGAACAGTAGATGAATTAAATTCTTACATCGGATTGCTTAGAGACCAACCAGTCAATGAAAATAGAAAAAGTATTTTGACTAATATACAAGACAGGTTGTTTACCATTGGCGCATCCCTGGCATCAGACCCTGAAAAATCAAAAATGAAGCTCCCTGATTTAAAAGACCAGGATGTTGAGATCCTTGAAAAGGAGATTGATAAAATGAATGAGAAACTACCTGAACTGAAGTCCTTTATCTTACCGGGTGGTGACCAGCAGACTTCATTTTGCCATATTGCACGCTGTGTTTGCAGAAGAGCGGAAAGATTAGCAACAGCCTTGAATGAAAACGCTAAAAAAGCTACTCCTGCTAAAGGAGAAGGGGGTAGGGGAGAGGAAGTTGAAGGTCTTGTAATAAAATATCTTAACAGACTTTCGGACTACCTGTTTGTGTTGGCAAGAATGATGGGTCAGGAGCTTAATGCTGAGGAAATATACTGGAAGCCTCGGGCTTAAAAAGAAATCAAGATGTTAGATAAATGAACTGGTTTCTATTTTTGCTACCAGTGTTAAAACAGCAGAAAAGAATAAAATAACAAATAAAACAAACAAGAAATGAAAAATTTAGAATTTATACACCTAGGCAAATTCTACATTCTACATTCATAATTCTACATTCTACATTTTTTCACCAAACTCTACTTAGTAATTCATAATGCAAGAGTTCATCATAACATTCAGAGAAACCTTTGAAGCTGCCTTATTGGATGCTTGCCCCGTAGCGAGGTACGAGTATATCGGGGTTGGATATCCAATATCTGATCATTCGTAAATCAAATTGTAATAGTGAAAATACCTTTAATCACACTTCTGATCATCAACTTTACATTCTTCAGCTTTAGTCAATCTGACACTGCACTGGCAAAATTACTCTATTCAAAGGCCGAATCTCTATACTATGCCGCTAACTATGATAGTGCGAATTATTATTATGCAAGACTAGGTACTGTTTATAAAAGCATGGGAGATTGGAGTAAATATGTTGGATGTTATGTTGATATTGGATTTATATTAGGCATTATGGCGCAATTAGACAGCGCTTTATTGGTACTGAAAAAGGGCTTACTTATAGGAATGAAAAAACTTGGCGATAAGCATAGAGTGATTGGAAATTTATACAACAGTATGGGGGAAATATATAGACATAAGGGTGAATATTATAAGGCATTAAGATATTATAACAAGTCACTAAAAATCAATATCCCAATTTTAGGAAGAGATCATGTTTCTGTGGCTGCAGCCTATGCTAATATAGGTATTGTTTATTATAGGCAAGGCGACTATTATACAGCTATTGAATATGACCAACAAGCCTTATCAATATTTTTAAAAACCTATGGCACCGATCATCCTATTGTAGCACAACTCTTTAATAACATAGGGGGTGTTTATAATGATATAGGTAATTATAACCTGGCTTTAAAATATTACAGGCAATCATTATCAATAAGGTTAAAATCTTTCGATGAAGATCACCCGAAAATAGCAGAAAATTACAATAATATTGGTGTCGTTTATTATAAAAAAAAGAATTATGAGAAAGCCCTTGAGCATTATCAAAAAGCTTTATTAATTTTGGTGAAAATATTTGGACCGTATCATCCTGGTGCTGCTACTTGCTATTTTAACCTGGGAGATCTTTATCATAATAAAAATGAAACCCGGAAAGCAATTGATCACTACAATACATCACTCAAAATTTATATCAAGGCACTTGGCTCATTCCACCCGGATGTTGGCGATAATTATAATAAATTTGCCAATCTTTATGCCCATCAAAAAACATATAAAATCGCACTTCAATATTATCAGAAAGCGATGCAATCCTTAGTAAAAGCCTTTTCCGATAGTAATGTTTATGTTAACCCTACGCTGCCAACTATTTATCAGATTAAAGAAGGCAAATCTACGGTTAATTCAATGCCTTATTTACTAGATGCTTTGGAAGGTAAAGCTCAAACATTTGAAGATAAATGGAAAGATAAATTATAAATGCCTAAAATGAGCTAAAATTTTTGGTTATTAGTTTGTTAGTTTATAGTCATTTTAATTTAGTATATGGTTAACGATAAAAATAAACTAAAACGCACACTCGGCCCTTTAATGTTGTGGGGACTGGGTGTAGGGTACGTGATTTCAGGCATGTATTTTGGTTGGAACCTGGGACTGGAAAAGGGCGGTACATTAGGACTGGCTATCGCTGTCTTTTTTATTATCATCATGTATGTCACCTTTACTTTTGGCTACACTGAGCTGGCCTGTGCTATCCCTAAAGCAGGTGGCGCTTTTGATTATGCTACCAGGGCGTTGGGAAGAAGATGGGGATTTGTCGGTGGTATGGCTCAGAATATAGAATTTATTTTTGCTCCGCCTGCCATCGCTTTTGCTATTGGCGCTTACCTGAATATTTTTGTGCCTTCCGTGCCGGTTTTGGCAATAGCCGTTTTTTCATATTTTATTTTTACCGCATTAAATATCTATGGTGTAAATGCAGCAGCAACTTTTGAATTGCTGATAACTGTTGTAGCTGTAGCCGGTTTGTTGATCTTTGCAGGGGGCGCCCTGCCTCATTTTGAAATGGCAAATCTCAAAATGAATGCTTTGCCCCATGGTTATGCAGGAGTATTTGCTGCCGTCCCCTTTGCTGTCTGGTTTTTCCTGGCTATTGAAGGGGTGGCTAATGTAGCAGAGGAGACGATCAATCCTCAAAGAAACGTCCTGATTGGTTTTGGTTCGGCCATATTTACCCTGGTGTTGCTTTGTCTGCTTACTTTCAGCTCATCGGTAGGGGTAGCCGGTTGGGAAGCGGTTGTTTATCCTGAAGTGGGCGCTGAACCTTCTGATTCTCCGTTACCTTTAGCATTAGCACAAGTTGTCGGAGAAAATCACAATCTATATAAACTCATTGTAATAATTGGTTTATTTGGTTTGGTGGCTTCCTTTCACGGTATTATACTTGCTGCGGGCAGAGCTACTTTTGAATTTGGAAGAGTGGGTTATGCTCCAAAGCGATTGGGGAATGTACATCCCAGGTTTAAAACACCTGCCAATGCTTTATTAGTCAATATGGCAATCGGCATCATCGCACTTCTTACGGGTAAAACCGGGGCTATCATCACCATTGCCTGCTTCGGGGCTTTGACCCTTTATATCATTTCAATGATCTCTTTATTTGCTTTGAGGAAAAAGGAGCCAGATATGGAGCGGCCTTTCCGGGTGCCGTTTTATCCCTGGTTTCCGGCTACGGCACTTATCATTGCTGCGGTGGCATTGGTAGCTATTACTGTTTATAACATTGATCTGGCAATTATATATTTTGCTATGATGGGGATGGCTTATTTGTGGTTTTATTTTTTTGTGAAAAAAAAGTAAAATCTCTATGAAAATAAAACAAATGAATTATCTTTGTTGTTAAATAAATAATAATTTCATATGCTAAACTACTTTAGGGCATCTCTAAAAACTCCGCTTAACCCTTCTCCATTCAAGAGAAGGGCAGGGTTGAGGTGTAATCCCGAGTGCTCGGGAAGAGATGCCCTTTAGTAAATATTACAATAAATAAAAGTTCATTATCAAAAGATTATGAAACATTTCACAGCCATAGTAGAAAGATGTTATGATACAGGATTATATGTAGGATATGTACCAAGCATAAAAGGTGCTCATTCACAAGGGAAGACCCTTGATGAATTACAAAACAACTTAAAGGAAGTTTTAGAAATGCTTCTGGAGGATAAAAACTTTCAGGAAGAAAGCCAATTTATAGGAACTCAGCAAATAACAATAGGGACATAAATGGGTAATTTACCTGTATTAAAACCTCGTGAAGTTGTAAAACTACTTGAAAAACAGGGTTTTGTAGAGGTACGACAAAAAGGCTCTCATAAGCAATTCCGCCATGCAGATGGAAGAGCTACAACTGTCCCTTTCCATCAAGGACAAGATATATCACCAATTTTGCTAAAACAAATCGCTAAAGATATAGGTTTAACACCTGAGCAATTGCTTGATATAAAATAATTGCCTGTTCAGGTGCTGTTATATCCCTAATTCATGGCTGCGGCATTTATCATTGCTGTTGTGACATTGAATAACGGTGTGGCTATAAAGCATTTTAACGCTTTCATAGCTTTTATTATACCCTGCCCATCCTTTAGCTCATTGAATGCAACGCCATTTTGTTGTAAACAAATATTTCATAGTTTAGCAAAATAGTACATATATTTGCATAGATGATTTACACGCTCCCCTTTATTGCCG
This sequence comes from Cytophagales bacterium, assembly GCA_019456305.1. Classification (NCBI taxonomy): domain Bacteria; kingdom Pseudomonadati; phylum Bacteroidota; class Cytophagia; order Cytophagales; species Cytophagales bacterium. Next base: position 19,157 of record VRUD01000079.1, read on the forward strand.
CTGCTGTAGGCTGGTTTACCAATTATTTGGCAGTGAAAATGCTGTTTCACCCACGCGAAAAGGTTAAGTTATTGTTCTTCTCAATACAGGGTATTTTTCCAAAACGCCAGCAGCAATTGGCTGTAAAGATCGGTAAATTAGTTGCTGATGATCTGCTATCGGTTAAAGATATAAAGGATATAGTAAAACAGCCTGAAAATATTGAGCAGATCAACCAAAACATTGCAAACAGACTGGATGATTACCTCACAAACACTTTCCCTAAAAAATATCCCGTGATGTCGTGGTTTGTGAGAGAGAAATCCAAGGCCAGGATCAAGCAGGAATTTATGAATGAGATGAAAAAGCTTGCTCCTGAAATGATAGACCAGACGGTTACAAATATTGAAAACTCTTTAGACATTGAGGAAATTATCAGGGAAAAAGTTGAAAAGTTTTCCACCCTCCGGTTGGAGAAAATGATCTGGGAAGTTCTGGAGCATGAGTTTAGATTTATTGAACTGATTGGGGCAGTGGTAGGTTTCTTGATTGGGCTTATTCAGGTGGTAATTATACAAATTTAAAAAATATCAAATAACTATCTGCTTTGGTAAAATAAACTGAGTAATTTATGAGCAGGTACAAAAAAGCGGATACTCATTATCATTACCACCTTATTCATCGGATGAAACCACCGCACCATCTATCCATTCATCCGATGATAGCCATCGCTTGCTTAGTCATAGTCATTCTAACCTACTGTAGCAACAATTTAGTTTTGCAACATTAATTAGTAATAAATAGATTCTTTCGTTATTAATCAACAAATGGTTATAT
>VRUD01000080.1 GCA_019456305.1 Cytophagales bacterium
TAAAAGAACATAGGAAAAAGAAAGCAATTGATGAAATTTTAAATCAGTAAAACCAACCACCTTTTGTCTATTAGACCTAAATTATGGTTATATCTTAATTTGCCTTGCACACAACGGACAGCGCTAAATTCAGTGCGGGATTAAAAGCATCGTACTTGTCCCACGAGAACAAAGATAGAAGAAAGAACAGACCTTTCAAACTACCACTACACCTGCATTGAATCTAGCGCATGTTATAAACAGTAGGGCAAATTTCTGTCCAACGCAATGACCGTATTTTAATGCTACCTACCAAAAATATTTTGTTTTTTAGGGGGTCTTTTTTTGGTGGGGCAGCCGCACTCTTTTGCAATTTTTTGACTTGGTGGAGGGGTTGAGCGAAATTGCAAATGTGTGTGACTGCTGCGTTGGCTTTTTCCCATTCTATCCCCAAATCTTTATTGTCTTTGCATCAAACACTCTTATTGGACAATGAATTTTGCTTTGGATTGACTTGATATGTTCCAAACCTTTTTCAGAAAATACTCCTATGTAAATGCTATTTAGCATGAACCAATTTCCGTTTTTATCTTTTCGCTTTTTACTCGCCTTGTTGATTGCTGCAATAATGTGTTCGTCATGCTCGCCAAATCCAAAACCGAAAACTATAAGCGAACCATTGATTGTAGAAAGTGCTTCATAGCAATAAGAAAGATACTTGTTGTGGACAATATGTATCAATTTTTCATAACCGTTTCCTGCTGTAACAAAAATCGGATATTCTTCTTTCTCCATTCTTGTTTTTATGTTTTGCAGAAGCAAGTGTTCTCCACCTGTGTATTCTTCTTTGATAACTTCAATACCTGTGTCAAACAACTGCAATGCTCCATGCAAGTAATGAACTGTCTGAATACCTTTATATTTGCCCCAGCGTAATTCAGAATAATCTCTGTCGTCTGGTTCAACCCACTCGTCTGTTTCTTCTGCATCTCTGCCAAATCCATCAATGGCATTTTCAATTTCGTTTCGCATCAACACCCAATAAAGAAGCAAATCATAATTGGTTGTGAAAATGTGTCCTTCATTTGAAAGAAAAGAATTTAAGAACCCTGCACATACTTTACTCTTTTCATCTGGAATTGCAAAAACATGTTCGGGATGCAATTCTTTAATTGCATCAATCAAACTTTCTTTGAGTGTAGTTGTTGCCTGTCTTATTTTATCTACCACTTTTTTGTCTGCACCAAAAACCTCTGCTATTTGAGCAACATTTTCTAATTGCTGCATCATCAATTCAAAGTTGCTTGTCTTTACAATCTGAAAAAGTTTTTGCAAAACTTCATTGTCCAATTTTTCAAGGAACTGGCTCAATGCGTTGTAAGAAAATATTTTTGCATCATAAGACATGCTGAAACCATTTCCTAAAAGTAAATGCTTCTGTCGGTTCTTGAGATGCTTTACAACATCAGCGTATGATTGCAATTCAGCGTATGATGGTAATTCTTGTTTTGCCATTCTTTAATATTTTATTCCTCTGCTGCAATTGAAAGTTTCTCCTCTGGCATTGCATACTCTTTTGGTGCTGCTTGCCACAACTTATTTATTTCATCTTTTATTTTTTGCTCAAAGATTTCAATGAGTTGTTTGTTTGAATTTACTAATGCTTGTTCTTCTTCAATTCGTTTTACGATTTGCTGTTGTTCTTCTAAAGTAGGAATTGGAATTTCTAAATTGTTCAAAGCAGCTTGATTCAAACTCTTAATGTTTGCTCCTGTTCCTGAATCAATAAGTTTGTTTCTTAGTGTGTCTGATTTGAAAAGATAAGCGTAAAACTTTGGAAGAAAATTTTCAGAATTGAATCTGCACCGTATAGTGAAACCTGAAAAGGTTGCTTTGAAGTTTAACTCTGGAATTAAAACGCATCTTCCAATTAAATCTTGATTTCCATTTGAACGCACAAAAACTAAATCGCCAAATTTCAATTCATAGTTTTCATTTAGCTGATTGTCTATTTGCACTGAATCAAAACTTTCAAGGGGTGCAAATAAATTGTTCTTAAAATCTTTCACACCTAAAACTTTTACCTTTGAACCTTTGCTGTCCTTTGTGTAATTGATTCCGTTTTTGAAAGTAGCAACATCACCCAACTTCACTATTTCCCAACTGGGGTTAAACTCAATTTGAGGTTTGAAACTTTCTGTTACTTGCTTTGCTCCATCAATTAACTTTTGATATAATTCTAACTTACTTACAAACTGTTCTTGAATTGAGAGAGGCGGCAATGGAATTTTAAAATCGGTAAGCATGCCTACCTTAATGTATGGCATTGTATTGCCTTGCTTAATTTCATTTAAATAGACAGGCAGTATTTCTTTCAAAACAAAAAACAAATAGTGAGGAGAAATATTTTTAAAATTATTTAGAACATAAGTTCGCTGATATGCTTCAAATTTTCCTTTGAAATATTTTACATCGCCAACGACACCATTACCTGCAATTAAAAGTGCTTCTGTGTCAAATGAAAATTCATCTGAAAAAGTGCATTCTTTTGCACAAGTGAAAAATGGGTAAATTCCATTTGGATTTCCTTGGTTGACATCTTTCTTGCCAGTTTTTATTTCAACCAAATCACCTAACTTCATCATTTCAAAATCACTCTTCTGAACATTTCCATTTACACGATAGCGGTCAATTGATAAATTGTAATCAGCATCAGCACCAATTTTTTCTTTCTCTACTAAGAAAACATTTTTGTTGTCGCTTTCAAAATCGGTGTTGTCTTGTAATACTTGTTTGTATTGCTGCAATAATTCTAAACAAGCTGTCAAATCATTTTTATCAATGGCTCTGCGTTGTGCTCCCAAATCAAAACCATCACTTTCAATTTTTACAAATAGAATGTTGTCAGTTTTTTTTGCAAGCGTTTTATCCATTAGCAGAATAGAAGTTTTTACTCCGCTGTATGGATTAAAAATTCCTGCTGGCAAACTCACTACGGCATACAAATAATTTTTGTCAACCAACATTTTCCGCAATGCTTTGTAAGCATTTGAACTTTGAAAAATAATTCCTTCGGGGACAATTATTCCTGCTCTGCCCGTGCTTGGGTGTATGTGTTCTGCTATATAATCCACAAACAACACTTCACTGCGGTTTGCCTGAACCGTAAATTTTTTGTGTGGTTTAATTCCTCCCTTGGGTGTCATGAAAGGTGGATTCGCAATTATCACATCATAATATTCACTCCATCTTTCTTCACTTGTAAGAGTATCATATTCGTAAATGCTCGGTGTTGTGAAACCATGCAAATACAAATTCACCAAACTCAACCGCACCATGTCAGGTGAAATGTCATAACCAACAAAATTCTGTATCATCTTTTTTCTGCTGTCAGGTGTTAGCAAATCACCTTTGTTCTTCTTGGTGTTCTCATGCAGAATATGTTTGTAAGAAGAAATTAAAAAACCTGCTGTGCCACATGCAGGGTCAAGAATGGTTTCATTCTTTTTGGGCTGCATCACTTCAACAATAAAATCAATGATGTGTCGTGGTGTTCTGAATTGCCCTGCATCGCCTTGTGAACCCATAACAGAAAGCAAGTATTCAAAAGCATCACCCAACATTTCGCTGTGGTCGTAACTGAATTCATTGATTGTTTTCAAAAACAATTTCAAAGTTTCGGGGTCACGATAGGGAAGGTAAGCGTTCTTAAAAATGTCACGGAACAATTGCGGTATGTTCGGATTTAAATTCAGTTTTACAATTGCTTCACCGTAAAGCGTAAGCATTTCGTGTCCGCCAACTTTTGTATCAAAAATATTTGTCCAACCGTATTGCTCATATTCACCAGTGAAAAAAGTTGCCTTGCCACCAAAAGAAATTGCTTCCTTGTCCATGTCGTCCATGAACTTGTAAATAAGAGCAATCGTAATTTGCTCCACCTGACTTTTCGGGTCGGGAACTTTACCCACTAAAATATCACGGGCTGTATCAATTCTTCTTTTGGTTTCTGTATCAAGCATATTTTTAAGCTGTAAAGCGGTTTAGTGAAATGTTTTCTTTTATGTATTGTGGAATAAGATTACGCAATTCGGGTGTGAGCTTACGAAACACATCTCCGTTTGGATTGGTGTTGAGCAAAGCGAAATTTTTATTTTCAATTATCTCACGGAATTCGCTGTCGGTGATGTAACTCTTGAAATAATTTTTTGCGTAGTAAAAAATCTGTTCGTCCGGTAAATACCTGCTGTCAAATTTTTCAAACTCATCTTCCAGTAATTCGTCTTTGCTTTTGAAGTAGGGAATGAAGCCAAACATCTTTTCAATGATTTCACGAAGCGTTAATTTTCTGTCAACCTTTGCTGCTGTTTGTAATTTAGTGAGATTGAAAAAATCTTCGGGCTTCTCGAAAATGTTTTGCAGAATATATTTTTCAATCGCTTCCATATCTCTTTTCTCAATCATCTTCTGCACTGCTGCATCTTCTTTAATCGTTGCTTCAAAGCGGTCAAAATACATTCTATCAATCTTCATTCCCCACACTCCAACTTCTGATTCCTTCCAAACTTTTAAAGGGTCTTGTTTTGTGCTGTCATAATCATAGGGAACGGTGTAACCGCCTCCTCCACCTTCACTACTTTCTCCTTTCGGTGGAAGTTTGAGGACTTCATCATAATTAAATTTTTCTTCAAAATATTCGCAATTGGCAAAGAAGTCAAACAGTTTGAAATTCTTTTTCTCTGGTTGCAAAACTTGTTTTGCGAGTTCCTTGTTTAAGAGTTCTTTCAAAAAATTATACTTCCGTGTTCCTCTGCCTTTGATTTGAATAAAATCTGTCGGAGAAAAAATTGGTCGCATCAAAGCAACATTCATCAAGTCGGGGCAATCATAACCAGTTGTCATCATGCCAACGGTTACGCAAACCCTTGTCTTACTTGTTTTATAAAGCGGATTAAAATTTCCCGTTCCGTTTAAATTGTTGTTCGTAAAATTTATCGTGAACTGCTGTGCATCCGTAACTAATGAACTTACCTGCAAAGCAAAGTCCGATTGATATTTATTCGGAAACATTTTGTCAGCAAGTTCATTTAGTATTTGAGTAATTTTTGCCGCATGGTTTTGACGGACACAAAAGATTATTGACTTTCCTGTTTCACCGGTAACAGGGTCACGAAGTGCATTCTCTAAAAATGTTTTGCAAAAAATTCTGTTGGTGTTATCACTGAAAAATTTCTTTTCAAAATCCCTTTGAAAAAACGATTCCTTTTCCTCATTACCATCTGCATCTGTTGTTGTTACACTGTAACCTTCATCTGCTAAAAGTTGAGTGGTGATTTCCGTTCTGGCATCAGCCACAATCGGATTCACTAAAAAACCGTCTTTCACTCCTTGCAACAAAGAATATTGAAAAGTAGGTTTGCCGTCTGCACAACCGAAGGTTGAGTATGTGTCAAGCAACATTCTCCTTTCTAATTCTCTTGGGTCTTTCTCGTTTAGTTTTTCGGGGTCAATCTTTTTCAGATAATCTTTTGGCGTTGCTGTCAAACCTAATTTGTAGCCAATGAAATATTCAAAAACTGCTCTGCTGTTTCCTCCAATGCTTCGGTGTGCTTCATCTGATATTACTAAGTCAAAATCTGTCGATGCAAAAATCCTTTTATATTTGTTCTTGAATAAAAATGATTGAACGGTTGAAACTACAATCTCATTTTTTCTCCAGTCGTCTCGGTTCTCTTTGTAGATGCAACATTGGTAGTCATTCCGCAAATATTCTTTAAATGCTTTGTCTGCCTGGTCTTCCAATTCTAAACGGTCAACTAAAAACAAAACTCGTCTTGCGTTTCCAGTTCGCAAAAATAATTTGATAACGGCTGCTGCTGTTAAAGTTTTCCCTGTGCCTGTTGCCATCTCAAAAAGAAAGCGGTCTTTGCCGTCTTTTACTTCCTGTTGAATTTTCTCAACTGCATTCACCTGATACTTTCGCAACAAACGAAATTTGTTTTCTTCCAAATAAATTTTGCGTTGCGTTTCATCAATCCATCTTGGGTCTTTGTTATAATCAGGTTTTTGAGTAGTAACGATGTAATCTTCTTTTACACTTTCGTTAATCAAACTTTGTGGATTCGGTTTGAAAGAAGTGTAAGCACCAACTGTTTCAGGTGTCGGAAATTTTGAAATGATGTTTGGATTTCCTCTTTGCAAATCCCACAAATAATGTTGGTTGCCGTTGGAGAGTATAACGAAACGGCACTTTTGTGCCGTTGCATATTTTCTTGCTTGCTCTTTTGCAGTAAGCGGGTTTATTTCTTCTTTCTTGGCTTCTAAAACTATTAACGGAAAACCTTTGTCGTCTAAAAGCAAGTAGTCAATGAAACCATTTGAAGTTTTTTCAAAGTCGTCCCCGAAATTGTCAAGCTGATGTTGAATTATTTTGGTGTTTGGCTCTAAAACAATATTGGCAGGTCTGCCGTCCTTGTCAAAGAACCGCCAACCTGCTTCTTCCAACAGTTTATTGATTTTTATTCTTGCTTTTGCCTCTGCCATTTAAGTCGTAAATATCAGGATTTAAAAAAACGCGTTGGTAAAATTGGCTCTTTTGACTTTGCCCCTATGTTAACTTTTGCGGTTGGGGGCAAAGGCAAATGTGCCAATGTGGGCAGACAAAAAGCGCGGTGGCAAAAAACTTTTTCTAATTCGTTCAAGTTACCTGTCAAGCTGTCCACGAAGCACTGATTTGTCCGCAATTTTAATTTTCTGAATGTCCAAAATGTGTCAGTCAGTTGCATTTTTCCTTTTATAGTTGCTAACGAATGTATAAACCAAATATTTGGTTTATATTGACCTATGTGTTGGAAAAAATTTGGTATATTCGCCCATATTGGGTGGGTATTCCAATTTATCCTGTGCTTACTTTTAACTTTTTCCTGTTAATTTTTTCAAATTATTTCAAAATTATTCAATTTCGGGGTAAAGGTTTTTCAAAAGCTTCTAATAATATCTTCACAACTAATTGAATCACCCGATAATTTTATCTTCGCCATTGAATAAAATTTTAATCGCTTCTCCCTTAATTTAGTTAAGTGATGGTACAATTCCTTCTTTTTGTAACCTTTAAGCATTGGCTTTTGCTTTAGATCATAACCCCCTTTTGAAAGTCTTTTGATTATCTCTTGAATTGTAACATCAAGGAAAACGGTAATCCCATTATCATTCATAAAATTCATATTATCATAAAAGCAGGGCATTCCGCCTCCGGTAGCTATCACTGTTTTTTTACTATTTACCTGCAAAGACGATACGATCTGGCGTAGGAAATCCTTTTCAAGCTTTCTGAAATACATTAACCCTTTTTCTTTAAAGATCTGATTGATTGAACAACCCTCAGAGCTTGCAATCCGGGTATCTGAATCAATAAACTCAAAATTAAGCTTACATGCAAGCTCTTTGCCCAAAGAAGTTTTACCACTATTAATAATCCCCACTAGAAATATGTTCATAATAATAAATGCCTGCCCGCCACTGCGTTTTGGCAGGCGGGCCTAAAATACTTAAAATAACTAAAATGGTTATTGGTTGGGTGGTCGGTTAGTTACCCCGCACATAAATTTTTTGATATATTATTTTGTAACTAATCAGTCGGCAGTCCACAGTCGGCAGTCGGCAATCGGCAGTCGGCAGTCGGCAGTCGGCAGTCGGCAGTCGGCAATCGGCAGTCGGCAGTCCACAGTCGGCAATCGGCAGTCGGCAATCGGCAGTCGGCAGTCGGCAGTCAGCAATCGGCAATCGGCAGTCGGCAGTCCACAATCGGCAAAAAAGAAAATAACAATCAAACCATTATAACAATATGGCAGCTGGATTTAGAAACTTTACTGTGTATAAAAAATCATTTGCACTTGCAAAAGTTAAAAGTCGGTAATCGGCAGTCAACAGTCGGCAAAAACAATTGCCGACTGTGGACTGCCGACTGATTAGTTATGGCATTTTACATTTTAGGCATTTCTTATTTTTTCATTCCAACCTTACTCTTGGATCGAGCATAGCATATAAAATATCAACAAAAATAGTAATTATTACAAAAACAAACCCTATAAAAAGCGTACATCCCATTACTACCGGAAAATCCAGGTTAAATACTGCCCGTATTGTTACCGATCCCAGGCCTTTCCAATTAAAAATATATTCTATAAAAAAAGCACCGGCTATAAGAGTTGCCAACCATCCTGAAACGGCTGTAATAACAGGATTTAAGGCATTTTTTAAGGCATGCTTTAAAATTATCGTGTAATATTTTAAGCCTTTAGCATGGGCCGTGCGGATATAATCCTGGGTTAATACATCCAGCATTGAACTGCGGGTTAATTGCGTAATGATAGCTACTGGTCTAATGCCCAAGGCAAATGCAGGCAATATGATATTCTTAAGTTCTAACCTCCGGCCATAAATAGGATCCGTTACCCAGAGCTGCCCGGTGAGGTTTAATCCCGTATAATCACTTAAATAAAAGCCAAAAGTTATCGATATGAGAATTGCGGAGACAAAAGAAGGAGCAGATATCCCTACTACTGAAAGTGTAACCATAGAATGGTCTAACACGCTGTTTTGTTTCAATGCAGCAAGTATACCGAATGTGATGCCAAAGAATGTGGCAAAAGTCATAGATACAAGAGCGAGCCAGAAACTGCCTACAATATTATCAGCTATAATCTCGTCAACCCTTTTATTTGTACTAAATGACCTCCTTAAATAAGGTGTTTTTAATACCAGGACAGATCCACCTATGGGGAATATCTCCGCGTAGTTATATTTTTTCTTATTTTCTACCTTATCCTGGTGAACTGATAGAGGTGACAGATCATTGAGATAATAAACTAATTGAACAAGCAACGGCTTATCAAGTCCCAATTCTTTGGTAATAGCTTCCCTGGTAGAAACATCGGTTCTTTGACCAGCCATCATCGCAACAGGATCGCCCGGCAGCGCATGAAAAATAAAAAATACCACGATCACTACCCCTAAAAGCACTACAAATCCGTAACCAAGTCGCTTGACGAAATATTTTGTCATAATTCAAACCACAGATTACACAGATTTTTGTTAATGCTACGATTTTAAGACTTCACAAAAACAAATTTCACAGGTGGTTATAAATACAATAGGCTTTAGTTTAAACTAACGTTGCAAAATGTATAATTTTTCAAAATCACATTAAATACCTTTAAGTCGGCAGTCGACAGTCCACAGTCTACAGTCGGCAGTCGGCAGTCGGCAATTGTTTTTTGCTTTTTTGCCGACTGCCGATTGCCGACTTTATCAATTTTGCCTTTTTGCCGATTATCGACTGCCGATTTTATCAATTTCGTGTACATTTACAGAGCTAATATACAGTTTAACACGCTATATTAAACTAAAGCCATACAATATAATCGGTGTAATCGGTGTAATCTGTGTTTAAATTAAAGATTTAATATCTTCAACATCCGGCACATCATTATAGTGCCATTTGCCTATCACAGTTCCATTTTGCATTAATATTAAGCCTGGATTTGAACGGACCATTGTTTTCAGTACAGTAGCATCTGAAAAATAATAGGGTACTGCAAGCTGAACTTCATGCCTGAACACATCATAGGCCGATTCATCTGTAGATGTTAGAACCATCGGTTCAATGCCCATGTCTTCCAGATGCTTAACAAGAGCAACAATCTTTTCTATATTTTTTGTATTTGTTTTATCTACATCATTGATCACGATCAATAATTTTTTTCCCTCAAAAGTAGCTTGTGTGAAATCGCCTTCATCATTTTTTACGCTATAATCTGTTATTTTTGGCTGTGACATTTCATCCAATTCATCCTGGGACAAAACCTTGCCATCTTCGTTCAATGTAAGCAATTCCTTGTATTGATAGGTAGTATCATTTTGCCAACTATCAAATTCATACGACTTTCCATCCTTTTCAAATATATACCTGTATTTGAGATTTAGTGTGGGTATTTCCATCAATTCAGGTATATTGGATCCAACCTTATAAGGACGGAAATCAATAAATGGCAAATGCCTGATAGCATAAATGGCTATAAATAAGGGAATTACACATGAAACTATAAATAAAACAAAACCTGCTTTTTTAGTCAAAAGTTCCCTAAAAGCATTTCTTTTAAAAAATAATATTGAGATCATAAAAAACAGGGTAATATCCTTGGTAAAAGACTCCCAGGGGGTGAGCTTAATGGCATCGCCAAAGCAGCCGCAATCAGTTACCTTACCCGTATAACCGGAATAGAATGTAAGAAATGTGAAAAAAATGATCAGGCCCAAAAGCACCCAAATCAACCGTTTCATTTGATACTGGATAAGCAATGCCACCCCCAATACCACTTCCAGCGCGCTCTGAAAAACTGAAAAGAACAAGGAAGCAGGGATAAGAAATGTTGTGCCAAACACTTCAAAATATTCCTCAAGCTTGATCCCTGTACCTACCGGGTCGTTCAATTTGATAAGACCGGAAAAGATAAACAGTACCCCTACGAGTACGCGGATAATTAAAATAACAGCTCTCATTTTTAAATTGTGTTTAAGTATCTTTTAATTTTATAAGTGCAAATACAGCATAATTAATAATATCCTGGTAATTGGATTCAATGCCTTCAGAAACTACGGTTTTCCCTTTATTATGTTCTATTTGTTTTATCCTGAGCAATTTTACTAAAATAATATCAGTGATAGAGCTTACACGGATATCCTTCCATGCTTCATCGTAATCATGATTTTTTTTCAGTAAAAGCTCTCTTGTATTAGTAAAATGCTTTTTATACAGCTTGTTTAATTGATCCTGTGATAATTCTAATTCATTGCCGTTGATCTTTTCTGTGTCAGGAGAAAGAGCAGGAATGCCAAGCTCACTTTGAATTAAAGCAATAAGGCAATAATTAATAATTCCGATAAACTCATGATCTATACTATCCTCAATTTTTTGTGTACCTTTGTCCTGGATAGAACGGATCCTTTTAGCCTTTATAAAGATCTGGTCGGTAACAGATGGGAGCCTTAATGCGCGCCATGCAGTGCCATAATCTTTTGTTTTACGCTTAAAAATATCCGAAGCTAATTCTATTATCTTGTTGAATTGTATGATTGTTTGGTCTGTCAATTTATAATTCGTGAAAATGTTTTACTAATGCCGAAGAATCAACATATAGGTTCATATTCTATCCTCTCTGTTTGATACAATGTCATCTGACAGATTACCTTTTATATTTTTAAGCGCTTCCCTAACTTTCAGATAAGAAAATTTACCTGATTCTTTATCTTTTTTCTTTATTCTTCTGTCTTTCATATTAAGCACTATTCCATAAATGATCATCATTTCCTTATCACTTAAATTATTAAGTTCTTCAATGGTATTTTGTTTTATATTCATTTTCTTTGTACTTTGTTTTTCAGCAAATTTAATAATAAATTTTAAAAAATTATAATAGTGAGTAAAGATACGAGTTTTCATTTAAAAAAAACACTAAATTTAAAAGGAAAAATATTTGACCTTTCTACTCCCATTGTTATTGGTATATTAAATGTTACTCCTGATTCGTTCTATGATGGTGGATTATATGAAAATGAACCGGCAATTATTGAGAGAGCCAGTACAATAATTGAGCAGGGAGGCAGTATTATTGATGTAGGAGGGTATTCATCAAGGCCTGGAGCTGCTGACATTTCTGAAGACGAAGAGATCAAAAGAGTTACTGCTGCTATCAAGTCGATCTTAAAAGCATATCCCGAAGCAACAATATCAATAGATACATTCAGGGCAAGGGTAGCAGCAGTTGCCATAGAAATGGGGGCAGCTATGATCAATGATATTTCAGGGGGAGCGCTTGATAACAAAATGTTTGATATGGTAGGGAAGTTGAATGTACCCTATATTTTAATGCATATGCGAGGCACCCCTCAAACGATGCAATCTTTAACAGATTATGATAATATTTTACTTGATCTGATCACCTGGTTTGAAAAAAAGGTCTATCAACTCAACCAATTAGGCGTAAATGATATAATCATTGACCCCGGATTTGGATTTGCAAAAACTAATCATCAAAATTTTGAATTATTAAAAAAAATAAGTAACTTTAAAATGTTAAATTTGCCTGTTTTAGCAGGAATTTCAAGAAAGTCGCTAATCTGTAAAACTTTGAATATTACACCTGAAGAATCAACAAATGGAACGACTGTTTTAAATACAATAGCATTAATAAATGGTGCGAACATCCTGCGTGTTCATGATGTAAAGGAAGCGGTAGAGGTTATTAAACTAATTGAGGTAGCAAAATAATTAATTTGAAAATATACTAATTTTGATAATTCGAAAAATGATTATCAAATTACCAAATCATCAAATTGAAACTTTTATTTTTCATCGGATTTTTAGAAATCACCTGGATAGATATCTTTGACGTCCTTTTGGTCGCCATTTTACTTTACTTAGTGTATCAGCTGCTTAAAGGAAGTGTAGCGGTTAAAATATTAATCGGTGTTCTTTCAATCTACCTTATCTACCTGATGGTGAAAGCTGCCGGGATGCAACTTTTTACGTCTATTCTGGAAGCTATCGTGGCGGTAGGTGTTCTGGCAGCGATCATTATTTTTCAACCGGAGATCAGAAGGTTTTTGTTGTTGATCGGTAGATCCACTCCACTAAATAAAGAGGTGTTTTTAAAAAGATTTCTCTGGAAGCGGGCGTTTTCATCCGGAAGATTAAATCTGACACCGATCATAGAAGCAACCAAAACACTTGGCGGTTCTGCTACTGGCGCATTGATCGTATTTGCTAAAAGTTCTCAACTAAAATTTTATGCTGAATCGGGTGATATTATTGATGCCGATATATCTAAAAGATTATTGCTTACTATTTTTAATAAAAACAGCCCCCTCCATGACGGAGCGGTCATAATTTCAAACAATAGAATAAAAGCCGCAAGGTGCATCTTACCCATTTCAGAAAATGATGACCTGCCGGCTTCTTTTGGCATGAGACACAGAGCAGCGATTGGTATGACACAGGTTACCGATAGCGTTGTGCTGGTAGTTTCTGAAGAAACGGGACAGCTTTCCATAACCAAAAATGGCAGGTTCTATGACAACCTATCCCCTTCAGAATTGAGAAAAAAGCTTAACTACTTTCTTTATGAAGAGGAAGAGAAAATTCAAATTGAAGAAGAGGAAACAACAGTTGACAGTTAACAATGGGCAAAAATTGTCAATTTTTTACTGTACCTTCTTTTTACCAAAAAACTCATCCAGTTCCTCCTCATTGAGTCGCATAAATCTAATCAATCCCTCTGCATCATCTGCAAAATCGTGGCCGGGATAAGATTTAATAAATAATTTTAGTTTACCGATCGCATTGGTGGTATCCTGCAGCTCGCTGTAAGCATTGCCCAGGTGAAAAAGCATCATTGGCCTGTTTTCGTACCCGGGATAATCATTATAACCCTTTTCATAAAGCCTGATGGCCTTCCTGTGGTTGCCAAGTATGTTTTGATAGTTATAAGCTGCTTTGAACAAATACTGTGCACTTTCCGGATCTTCAGGATAATCTGCTGCATAATATTCATAAGCCTGGATGGTATACATAGCCAGTTTAATATCCAGCTTTTTGCTCTTTTCGAGTGATTGTGTAAATAAATTTTCCAGGCTGTCAACCCTGTGCTGCGCTTGTTGTTTTTTGGAAAGAGGGTGTTTTTCCTTGTTATAACAGCTCCACATGAATGAGATTGAAAGAACGAGTAAAATAAGATTTTTCATCATCTGTATTGATTTTAACTGAAAACTGTATCCTTATGAGTTTTGGACGACTTGTCAATCCTTACAATTGGAACTCTCTTTTTATTTAGCTCTTTAATATTCATAGTGCAAAGATAATCAATTTTTTCGTTTTATAAGAAATCCATCGTAATCAATGTTTTTTTTGAAATTCGGTAACAAAAAAGGGCGTGAACCCTCTACTGAAATTCAGCCCGAAGAAGGTATCGCGAAATACCTTGACACAGTTGAATACAGCAAAAGGAAACACACCCGTCCGGGTGCTTCCTCCGACTGTTTCTCTGTGTCTTATTATTCGCGATTTTACTTCGAGAGAAATGTCAGTAACGCAATTTTTTGTTATGTTTTGGTTTGTTATGTTTCTTATTCTTGCAAATGTCTCAATGATGGTAAGAGTTGTTTGTGTTGCCCGCTTGCCTTTGATAATAGTAGCGAGCATATAGAGCCCCTTTTCAGTGAATGCTTTGGGCAACTTTACTTTCCCTCCTCCACGAGGTGAAGTCAAAAATTTTGATTTCACCGGTTCCCATTCTTTTGGGGTAAGTTTCATAACATATCCTTCGGGGAACTTCTCCGGATTATTTTTTACAGCTTGATTTATCTCTCGTGTTTCAACAGCATAGAGAGCAGCCACATCGCTATCCAGAATAACGTACTCATCCCGGAGTTCAATGATTTTGCTTTCAACATTTTCAAATTTTACGGGTAATTCCATGATCTTATCTGTTTAATGACAGACAGCCAGTGATGGCTTATTTTCTTTCTGCGCGAGGGTGAAAAAAATCTTTTTCAATCTTCACCATCTTCCATCAATGTATCAAACGGACTTTTAATCTAACCATTGTAACACCTATTTCCAAATACCTATTGCCTATCGGAGTGCAACGGAGATCCCGACAAGTAGAGACACGGTGCACCATGTCTCTACTTGTCGGGACCGCCAACTTCTCTTTCAACTTCACTAAATGCTTTAACAGCTTTGTCCAAATGCTCCCTTTCATGTAATGCAGAGATCTGGACACGTATCCGTGCCTGATCTTTGGGGACTACAGGGTAAAAAAATCCAATCACATAGATGCCTTTATCAAGCAATCTGGCGGCAAAATCCTGTGCAAGCTTAGCATCGTAAAGCATGATCGGCACGATTGGATGCGTACCGGGTTTAATATCAAACCCTGCAGCGGTCATTTTTGTGCGGAACCAGGTGGTGTTTTCTTCCAGCTTATCCCGCAATTCCGTTGTCTGGTTCAGCAGGTCAATCACTTTAATGGAAGCCCCAACCACAGAAGGAGCTACGGTATTGGAAAAAAGATAGGGCCGTGAACGCTGCCTGAGCATTTCAATGATCTCTTTTCTGCCGGAGGTAAAGCCTCCTGATGCTCCCCCTAATGCCTTGCCCAGGGTGCTGGTGATAATGTCAATGCTGCCCATTACATTGCAGTGCTCGTGGGTACCTTTGCCTGTTTTACCCATAAATCCTGTAGAATGGCTGTCATCCACCATTACCAGGGCATCATATTTCTCTGCCAGGCCGCATATTTTGTCTAATTTGGCAATGTCACCATCCATAGAGAAAACCCCATCTGTGACGATGATCTTATGCCGGGTGCTTTGTGCCTCTTTCAATTTTGCTTCCAGATTTTGCATATCGCTGTGTTTATAGCGAAAGCGCTGGGCTTTGCACAACCTTACGCCATCAATGACAGAGGCATGGTTTAATTCATCAGAAATGATGGCATCTTCAGCGCTAAGCAAGGGCTCAAATACACCGCCATTGGCATCAAAGCAGGCAGCGTAAAGAATGGTATCTTCAGTACCCAGGAAATCTGAGATTTTTCTTTCAAGCTCTTTATGTATGTCCTGCGTACCACATATAAATCGTACCGAGCTCATCCCGTAACCGTGTGTATCGATCGTTTTTTTAGCCGCTTCGATTACAGCAGGATGAGAAGAAAGGCCCAGGTAGTTGTTTGCACAGAAATTGATCACCTCTTTCCCGTCAGTGGTCTTTATTGCTGCACTTTGCGGTGTGGTGATGATGCGCTCATCTTTGTATAAACCGGAGGCTTTTATCTCTAGTAAATCTTTTTGCAGTGCGGTTTTTAAAGATCGAAACATAGAAAAATAATTTAAAAATGTGCCTGCACACCCCCGAGTACTCGGGATCAAATCCTGCAAATATAATTATATTTTCAATAGTTAAGGGCTTTTAGCTATTAGCTGTTGGCTAACAGCTAAAAGCTAACAGCTAATAGCTAATATCAAACACCCAGCGCCCAGCATCAATCCTTACTTTGCCAGGTCATGTCTCAGTTGCAAATATTCTTCCCATATTTCTTTTAAGATTTCCGCAGCAGGCTTTATTTCGTTGATCACGGCAGAAACTTGCCCTATTTCAAGCTCTCCCTCGTCCAGGTTGCCTTCAAACATCCCTTTTTTTGCACGGGCTCTTCCCAAAAGTTCTTTTAATTCTTCCGGAGCAGCGCCTTTATCTTCAGCTTCCCGTACCCGCTGGTAAAATTTATTTTTAATCATCCTTACAGGTACTAATTTCTTCATAGTTAATTTGGTATCACCTTCTTTACATAGAACAATTTCATTCTTGAAATTGATGTGTCCGGATGATTCTTCTGAGGCGGCAAACCTGCTGCCTATCTGAACGCCATCTGCACCTAAAACCATAGCTGCCAGCATACTTCTGCCAGTGGCAATCCCGCCCGCTGCCAATAATGGCAGCGAAACGGCTTCCCTAACCATCGGGATCAGGCAAAAGGTGGTCGTTTCTTCTCTTCCATTATGTCCGCCTGCTTCAAACCCCTCTGCTACGATGGCGTCCACGCCTGCATCTTCGGCTTTTTTTGCAAATTTTACGCTGGATACAACGTGAACAACAGTCACCCCATTCTCTTTCAAAAAGTGTGTCCACGATTTAGGATTGCCTGCTGAAGTAAAAACAATTTTAACACCTTCCTCCACAATAATATTCATGATCTTATCAATATCCGGGTACATCAAAGGAAAATTCACTCCAAAGGGCTTGCTTGTTGCCTTCTTACATTTTTGTATATGCATCCTTAAAACATCCGGATACATTGAAGCGGCCCCGATCAATCCCAAACCACCGGCATTGGAAACAGCAGATGCAAGCTCCCAGGGCGCACACCACAACATGCCTGCCTGGATGATGGGATATTTTATGCTAAATAATTTTGTAATTCTGTTTTGCATAATTGTGTAAATATAAATTGTAAATTATAAATTGCAAAATATTTCTCTCAAAGACCGCAAAGAAGAAAAAAAGAAAAAACTTTGCGCCTGCCTGCAGCAGGCAGGTCTTTGCGAGAAAAATAATATTTTAAACAATATGCTTCCCCTTGTCAGCATCATCGTCCTGAACTACAACGGCAAAAAGTTTTTGAAAGATTGCTTTGACACGCTTTTGAATTGTACCTATCCCAAACTTGAATTGATCATGGTAGATAACAGTTCAACAGACGATAGTGTAGCACTTATTTCAGAAAATTATAAACAGGTGAAGATCATTCAAACCGGCAGTAATTCAGGCTATAGCAAAGCTTATAATATATCTTTTAAACAGGCAAAAGGGAAATATTTTATTCTTTTAAATAATGATGTAAAAGTGGAACCGGATTGGATAGAACCATTGGTGGAAGCTGCCGAAAAGGATGAGAAAACAGGCGCGTTGCAGCCCAAGATAGTCTCTATGATAGATAAGGGATATTTTGAATATGCCGGCTCTTCAGGTGGATTTATGGATAAATATGGATTCCCGTTTTTGAGAGGCAGGGTCGTAAATACTATTGAAAAAGATTACGGACAGTATGATGATGAGGCCGAAGTATTCTGGACCAGTGGCGCTGCTATGTTTGTAAGGGCTGAAGCCTTGAATAAAAGCGGGGCGCTGGATGAAGATTTTGTGCATCACATGGAAGAGATTGATCTCTGCTGGAGGCTTCACCTTGCCGGCTATAAGCTGAAAGTGGTGCCATCATCTAAAATTCATCATTATGCGGGCGCTACCATAAAACAAGACAGTTTTATGAAAATGTACTGGAATCATAGAAACAGTGTATTCATGCTGATCAAAAACCTCGAATGGCATAATTTGATCCGGGTCTTGTTTGTTCGCTCAATTATAGACGTGCTTGCTGTGCTGTTTTCTCTAATGATCATGAATTTAGTGCACATGAGCGCCATTATAGTGGCTTATGGTTGGTTAATTCTTAATATCAGGCTTGTTTTGAAAAAAAGAAAGGAAACACAAAAGATGAGATCAGTGCCTGATAAACATATATTACCTAAATTATATCCCAAAAGTTTGGTGTTTCAATATTTTTTGAAAAAGAAAAGAACTTATCAAGATCTGAAATTGTCAAGGAAAAAGTAAAAAGTAAAAAGTAAAAAGTGAATTTATACTTTTTACTTTTTACTTTTTCCTTTTGTGAATAAAGAGCTGCATTAAGACAATATGTTGCAAAAATTAATAATAATAGGGTCAACCAGCACCCAGTAACCAGCATCCAGTAACTGATAATTTGATGCATGATGTTAATAATGATTACAATTTAAGTTGTTTTTTTTAATTTAGATTTTTAGGTGGTATTTATTTGTGATCTGTAAAAAGATTCATTATTTTTGTAAAATAAATAACCAAAAAAATCATCATGAAAACACTAAGTAACATATTATTAGCTGCAATATTTATTACCTGTGCCTTTAGCAGCAATTTTGCAATAGCACAAAGTAATGAAGTACCTTTTACACAAGACGATAGAGATAGGTTAATAAGATTAGAAGTACAAGGGGAAGAACGACACAATTCTGTACAAAATCAATTCAATTCTGTACAAAATCAATTCAATTCTGTACAAAATCAATTCAATTCTTTACAAAACCAAATTGCTGATCTTAAAAGCTCTTTACAAAAACAAATTGATTATTTTCAAACCTTTATGCTGTGGGGTTTTGGTATTCTTTTTGGTGGAATGGGTTTTCTTATTGGTTTTGTCCTCTGGGATAGACGTACTACTTTAGCTCCTGTTATAAAAGAAAATCAGGCAATAAAACGAGTTTTTCTCAGACTCGCTGAAAATAATACCGATGTAAAAGAAGCGTTAAAAGCAGAAGGAATTTTGTAAAAAACAAATGAAAAAATTAGTCCCTTTTTTGTCAATCCTGCTTTTTTTTCCTCTCTTTTTAGGAGAAGGATGCGGTGAGGCCTACGCCCAATGTAACACCTGGACCCAAAAGATGGATTTTGGTGGTACCGCAAGGCGGGCAGCAGTTGGATTTTCCATTGGCAACAAAGGATATATAGGCACCGGATGGGACGGGGTTTACAAAAAAGATTTCTGGGAATATGACATGCCTGGCAACACATGGTCACAGAAGGCAGACCTTAGTGGGCCGGTAAGGGCGACTCCAGTCGGCTTCTCTATCGGCAGCAAAGGCTATATCGGCACAGGTACTGATGGAGTAACGCTCTACCAGGATTTCTGGGAATATGATACGACCAGCAATACGTGGACACCAAAGGCAGACTTTGGCGGAACAGCAAGGTATGGGGCAGTTGGCTTTTCTATAGGCAGCAAGGGGTATATCGGCACGGGGAATAGCTGTAGTGCAAGTTGTTTCACACAAGACTTCTGGGAATATGACCCCGGCACAGATACCTGGACGCAAAAGGCAAACTTTGGCGGAACAGCCAGGTATTTAGCAGTCGGCTTTTCTATTGGCAACAAAGGGTATATTGGCACGGGGAATAGCTGTGGTGCGGTTTGTTTCCTTCAAGACTTCTGGGAATATGATACGATCAGCAACACCTGGATACAGAAGACAAACTTTGGAGGTGCAGCAAGACGCCAGGCAGTTGGTTTTTCAATAGGCAGCAGAGGGTATATTGGGACCGGGGATACCGGAACTGGCACACAAGACTTCTGGGAATATGATACGATTAGTAACACCTGGACCCAAAAGGCAAACTATGGTGGAATGGCAACGCGTACAGCTGCCGGTTTTTCTATTGGCAGCAAAGGTTATATCGGTACCGGGTGGAATGGAGCATCTAACTTTCAACAATTTTG
>VRUD01000081.1 GCA_019456305.1 Cytophagales bacterium
ATAAGCTCATTCACCTTTAGCTGCCTTTCAGCCGGGTTGGGCGCCTGCCTTATTTCTTTCATAATTCTTCTCTCAGCGGCAGGCAATGTATCAAATGGTACCTTTTCATGAAAATCAATATCAATTGATATAGGACATAATTGAAATGTCGGGCAGCATGAATTATTATTTTTGATTACATGACAGATATCTATTGTTACACCAGCGCTGCTATTAAATGGTACAACATTTGGAAATGAAAAATTTGGCGTATGGCTATGATAAGTAAAGCTGCCTGTTGCCCTTGCTGATGTAATAATAAAAATATGAGAATTACCATTATTAAAATCATTCCCTGCGGGATTTTTTGGATTATTTGGGAAACAGAGTCCCTGGTGATCTTTCATATCAGCCGGTATGGTCACCCAATTCCCAAAGCCGTCCTGGAAGCGGTGATTAACGATAGTCCATGCAGAAGCTACATTATTGGTATGCACATTGCATTTAATGCTGAGCAAAGGATTGTCGCCTCTCGCATCAATATCTCTCCAGCAATCGGTGAATGTATTATCATTAGATATAACGCCACCCAGATCGCCTGAATTGATACAGAATATTGCGTACTGCGCTACGTCAAAAATATTGGCTTTTATTATAAAACCCGATGTATTGAGCAAATAAATACCGAAGAAAACAGACCGGTGCGCGGGGTCTATCACGAAGCCATGAAATTCATTGCCTGTGATCAGATCAAATCTGCCGCCTTCAATGCGTATAGGAACTATTACATCGGTGAAGATATTATTTGTGATAATAAACCTGCTTTCTATGGTAGAGAGAGAATTTATGGAAAAAATACCCCGGTTAACATCTGTAAAAGTATTATTATTAAGCGTAATATTGCGGGCGCCAGTGGAAAGAATACCCCAGTTAACGTCTGTAAAAACATTATTATTGATAGTAATATTGTGAGCAACTACAACTTGAATTGAAGTAGGCCTCTGAGTGCCTGTAAATCCGGATAAAATATTACGGAAGGTATCATTTTCAAACAGCACACCGGAAACTGCAGGTCCAATCACCACAAATTTATGTGGGGCAGTTGAGCCGCTGCGCAGCGGCTGGGTACTTTCAAAGGTACAATTTTTAAAAAAGCTGGGGTTAAAACCGTTATTTCCTATACTTGTTACATTATAGCTTACATCATTATCACCAAAAACGCTGTTCTGTGCCTCTACTATTCCCTGGCCGAATATCCCCTGTTGTGCATGTACGACCACAGATGAACTGTCCATAATTAATCTGCCGTAAAGAATTTGGTCACCAGGTAATATTTCAGCCTGTACATTTACACCCTGCCAGGGGGTTTCGCAGGGTACATCAAGCCCGGTGAAAGTCGTTCTAAAAGCGGTCAGCGTTGCATCGGGTTCAATAATTATTAAGCCGGATAGACCAAATTCAAAGACCAGATCCAGCATAGTGATCTGAATACCTGCAGGAATGGTCAATGTATCTTCAATAAAGATAGTATCTTTTCCGGGAGCTATCGGGTTATTAGCGGGTGTCCATGTTTGTGATACCGTAGCAGTAAAGCTTGTTGTATCAAAGTTGATCACATGCACGAAAACTGCATCTGTATTCTGGCAGCCCAATGTAGTATCAGTTACTGTCAATACATAAGTAGTGGGAGCATCCGGGCTGGCAAATGGGTTGGATATATTTGGATCATCCAGACCGATTACCGGTGTCCAGGAATAAACTAAGCCAACGCTTGGTGAAACACCAATATTACCAGGGGTACAAAAAAGATCAGGGCCTGCATTTGCCGGAGGCGGTGGTACAGCAGTTACTGATAAAGTATCGAAATTCACGCAGCCTGTAATGGTATCGGTTACGGTTAAAGTGTATATATTTGAATCCTCAGGATTACAGGTTGGTGGCGAAACGTTAGGATTAGCAGTATCAGGATCATCTAAACCAATAATAGGCGTCCAGCTATATAAAAAGGAATCTACGACTATTTTGGGGCCAATCACAGCGCTATCTCCACAGCAAAGAATGATGTCAGTGCCTGCATCTGCCACTGGATTTCCGACTGTTATCAACATAGTATCAAAATTTATGCAGTTTGTAGCACTATCCTCTACTGTTAAAATATATTGGGTAGTAATAGAAGGAAACGCTAAAGGATTTGGTATTTCGGCATCATCTAATCCTGTAAAGGGTAACCAACTGTAAAATAAGGTAGTATCAACTATTTGAGGACCGATAACAATAGTATCTCCAAAGCAAATGCTTGTATCAGGGCCGGCATTTGCGATTGGTTGGGGGATCACGGTTACTATTACCGTATCAGAATCTATACAACTCGTAGTGGTGTCGGTTACTGTTAATACATATTGCGTGGTAAAAACCGGGAAAGCAATGGGGTTTGCTAAGGTTGTATCATTTAAGCCTGAAGATGGAGACCATACATATAATAATGTGGTATCTGAAGGCTGGGCGCTGAAAGTAATACTATCTCCACAAAAGATAGTTGTATCCGTGCCTGCATCTGCAATAGATGGAGGCTCATTTATGGTTGCAATGGCAGTTACTGAACAGCCTAAAACATCTGTTATTGTAACAATGTATGTTCCGGCTGTTAATCCTGTCGCAGTATCTGAGGTTTGTGGCGGTGTTGTATTCCACAAATAGGAAAAAGGAGGTATGCCATTTGATACGGTAACAGTTGCTTCTCCGTCATTAAAACCAAAACATGATACATTTTTAATTGAATCAATAGAGGCTGAAAAAGCAGTTGATTGATTTATTATTACACTATCAGTAATAGCACATCCATTTACATCTGTAACTGTAACCTGATAAGTACCGAAAATAGGGAATACAAATGGAGTTGTATTAGGTATATTTGGATCCCATTGAATAGAATAAG
Organism: Cytophagales bacterium; assembly: GCA_019456305.1. Lineage (NCBI taxonomy): Bacteria > Pseudomonadati > Bacteroidota > Cytophagia > Cytophagales > Cytophagales bacterium. The sequence goes on from VRUD01000081.1 coordinate 2,915, forward strand.
GAGGAATACCACCAGTTACAGTTACAATTGCAAATCCACGAAAAAAACCAGAACAAGGTGGAGAATAGGCGCTTGATTTAATTGATACCACGGGCGAATCATTTATTGTTACACTATCAGATTCAATACAGCCATTGGTGTCAGTTACAGTCACATTGTAGGTACCAGCATTTAAACCTGTTGCAGTTGGTGTTGTTTGTAAACCGGTATCACTCCAAAGATAAGTATAGGGTGGAACTCCTCCTGATATGTTTACTGTGACTTCTCCACCATTTAAACCTTCGCAGAAATTTGTAGAGCTGTTTATAGAATGATTAAGTGGGAGTGGTTGATTAATAGTAACACTTAAACCTGGGGTACAACTATCAGAATCAGTTACAATTACAGCATAAATTCCACTTGGTAAATTTAAAATATCTTGCGTGGTATCTCCTGTCGACCACAAATAGGAATATGGGGGCATACCTCCACTTACAGTTAAATCTATAGAACCATCGCTACCTCCACTACACGATACATCTGTTTTAATTGCAGCGAGCGATAATGTAGTTGGTTCATTTATAGTTATGTTTTCGATGGCTGTACAACCAGCCGAATCGTTTACTGTTAAGATATAGGTACCTGCACTAAGACCACTAATACTTGAATCAGTAAGAATTGAATCCCCAATTTGCCATTCATAAATATAGGGTGATATTCCACCTGAAGGAATTACAGAGGCAGTACCATTATTAGCTGAACATGATGTTTCATCTGTTGTAGATATGGTCAGTGTAACAGGGTTTGTGACTGTTATTTTTACAGTATCTATTGCTTCGCAATTTGCATTCGTAGCTGGTAATACAACAGTAGAAGGAAGTAAGGGCAATGTTCTTTTTAATTCAAAGGTAGTGGTTTGGTTTAAATTTACTATTATTTGGTCTGTATTTCCAATAACTGTAGTATCAGTTATATCTCTCCATTCAAATATTGTACTATCAACAGAACATAATGGTTCACCTATTGTAATATCACCACAAGCAATAGTATCATCAGTTCCGGCTGAATGAAAATATTCTATTAACTCAATCCTATCAACGTGAAGCCAATCAGGTAATCCAATTTGTTGGGGATAAATCCACAAATAATCATAATCTTGATTTGCAGTAAAGCAAACTACTATTTGCTCCCAGACAGTATTATTAACATTTAAATTTATTTCATGTAAAATTGTTTGTGATAAAATAGGTGTCGAAGGAATAGTATTAAAAGAAGTTAGAGGAAACATAGTAGAATCACCACTATCCAATAACTTTACATAAACGTTACTTAAATAATCTGTATTGCCTAGTTCATGGTTTCTTCTTCTTCTATAAAAAGAGAAAATATAATTATTACCTCCAACTACATTTATTGGTATAACAATACCTTCTCCCTGATTTGATGACATAGACCACATCTGAATAGCACCGGAATCAGGTACATTTATTCGGGTATCATAGTCAGGTGAACCATGTGAAACAAACCACTCATCTGTCCAATTTTGATTACCTACATTAAAATTACATATCATATTGCAGTTTGAAGGAGATGAACAGCCGTCCATCGCTCCGCAATTAACTACCTGAATTGTAATACATGTATAATTGCCTTGTTTTCCACCTGCTTCAACAGGTATGTAACGAAAAGTCATAATACCACTACCCCCAGGTATAAAGTCAAAAGAAATACCCGTATTGTTAATAATTGTTCCATTTGCATCTAATGGCTCAAGACAAGCAAAAGAAGCGGCATTCTTATCATTGACTAAGGGTGTAATGGTAATAGTATCACAGGATTCCATTATCTCGAAATCCGGCAAACCCGCTACATTTATTCCTCCGGAAGGCAAACCGGTAATTGTATCTCCGAAATTACCCGTTATTGCATAACCAATATCCAATAATACATAAACATCCTCATTGGTTGGAATTCGTTTATTTTCACCCTGGCCAATGGCAGGATGCATCACATAATCTACAAAAGGGCTGGAACAAGTGTTATCTAGGTGGCTAAGGCTTGAACCAACTTTATAGGTAGAGGGTGCAAAAACAGGGATTTGAATACCCGCTGAAGGGCTATTGAATTTAATGTTTGAACAACTGGAAGTAATAACACTATCAGGGTTTTGAAATGCAGGGTTAAAGATCGCATTATAGCATCCGTCCCAGTCTATCAAAGAAACACCGGTTGAGGTTTCTAAATAGGTATCATACCGTGAATAAAAATCTTTACCTGCAGCAGAAAATATACTCTGCCCGTTTGCCCCAATTAACGATCCGAAGTCAAATAAGTGGAGCGCTTCGTGTAACAGTACCGTATAAAGATCATATTTATCAAAAGGTATTGTTGGTGACGTATCGTAGTACCAGAAATCGGATAAATTATCAAATTTAACATTTATAAATCCGTCAAAGGTATTTGGTTCATTACTTTCACTATTGATAGCGTTCCAAACAAATCCATCTATTATTCCATTATTTTCTGCTAAAGTATTAGTACATGTCTTATAATAAGGGGATGCAGATGCCAAGACACCAGTTATTGGGTTAAACGCACTTGATTTTATCTCAATATTTACAGGATCTGGTGTGCTGGCAAAAAGTGCAGAAAGATCTGTAAAGACCTGGCAAACAACATTTTTCCGAAGTTGACCAAGAGTATCACTTCCAATTAGTGTTGGATCATCGAAACCTACACCCGTTCCTGATGCCCGATCCTTGAATGTTAGCTTAAAGAAACCCGCTGTACATTGATGAGAATGGTGGATAATATGCTCATCTGAGGGTATGATTAAATCTTGCAGACCAGGAACATTACCAAATCTATCGAAAGTAATCGGTTCATTTAATGAATCTATTTGTGCAAATATAATTTTAGGTAAAAGTAATCCTAAAATTATAAACGGATAGAAAAATTTGGTCTTCATAGCATTAATAAGGGTTGATGGTTTTTGCTTGGAATACAAAAAGAAATAAAAAGCAAAGATAATTCAAAAAGATAACAAAAACAAATAATACCTAACCATCGCTATTTTTTTATTTAACGGATCAACGTTCACCCTGTGGCTTCAACGTATCAGGGTAACATCCCCGTTCTTACTTTCCTTCGTCCCGTCAAAATACGCTACCTCTACATAATATACAAAAACGCCAAGATTCAGCTCAGTTCCATGAAGTGTGCCGTCCCATCCGTGTTCAGGAAGATTAGCTTCAAAATCATTCTTTTCAAATATCTTTTCACCCCAGCGGTTATAAACTACAAAAGTTATAACATTATCAATTCCAATCCCCCTGATATAAAGTGTATCATTTTTTTCATCCTCGTTTGGAGAAAAAGCGCTGGGAATAAAAAGCTCTTTACGGCAATCTTCCCTGATCGTAACGGTTAATTCATTGCTAAGCTCACCGGTACAACCCAGGTTTGTTGCTATAACGGTAATGGCATCACCATTTTTTATTTCAGTTGTAGAGTAAGTATTACTCACACTATCCTGCACCGAATCAGCGTTAACAAAAAATACATAATCGTCATAGACCGAAAGGGTCGCAGTAAAAGTGATATTATCTCCTTCACAAATTGTATTGTTAAGGGTTGTTAATGTTACAACAGGTAAGGCATTAACGGTAACTACTGTAGTATCTGAAAATGTACACTTGCCATCAGATAGTGTGTAAGTGATCGAATGCAACCCTGCAACTGTAGCTCCGGGAACAAAGATCCCCAAGGTGCTATCAGTGATACCATCACCTAACCACACTCCACCGGGAGGACTAAATCCGGCAAGCACAATAGAATCCCCTTTTTCACAAACAGAGGTATCAATCCCTGCATTAACAGGCAGCGCATTTACAGTAACTACCAAAGTATCTGTATCTGAACAGTTGGCATTAGAAAAAGTGTAAGTAACCAGATGATTCCCTGCACCTGTGAGAACAGGACTAAATATGCCTGCCAAGGTATCAATAATACCCAAACCCGACCATACCCCCCCAAGCGGGCTTCCGGTAAGCGTAATAGTACCGATACTGTCACAGGTGGTTGAAGTATCGTTTCCTGTAACGTTAGGAAAAGGAATTACTGTGGTTACAATAGCGCTACTGGGTGGGCTTGGACATCCTAAACAAGTTACTATCGCAACAATACTGTTTGTAGTATCCAGGTTTATTGTCGTAAAAACGCTGTCAGCGCTGCTTTGCACTAAGGTGGCTCCATCATAAAAATCATAAGTGCCGCATCCTGAAGGGTTTGCTGTAAAAGTAATGCTCTCACCACTGCATATCGTATCCTTATTGCTGATCAATGCCGCTATGGGTATGGGATTTACGGTAAAGATCAATGAATTGCTCACCGGGCCAATACAATCTGCACTGCTCGTAGCAATTACAGTGATAATATCACCATCACTCAGACTATCTGTTGTATAGGTACTATCCGTACTATTTTGTAAAATGGCGTTGATAAAAAATTCGTAAGTGTTGGAACCGGCAGCAGATGCAGTGATTGTTACCGTATCCCCATCGCAGATAGTGGTACCCATATCTGAGCTCAATGTAACATTGGGCAATGGATTAACAGTAAAAACTATTGTATTACTAAGAGGGCCCGGACAATAAATGTCTGAAGCAATCACTACAATACTATCGCCATCTGTTAAGGTTGTGATAGTAAAGGTATTCATAGTATCTGACTGAACAGAGCTTGCACCAATAAAAAACTCATAATTAACAAACCCTGCAGGAGAGGCTGTAAATAGCACACTATCTCCAACACAAATTGTAGTATCCGAACTGCTTAAAGCAATGGCTGGCCCTGAAAGTACTGCAATGGATACAGCATTGCCCGGAACAGAAGGGCAACCCAAATGCGTTGCCACAACCGTGATCGTATCACCGGGTTGTAAATTTGTGGCGCTGTAAGTATTGTTCGAACTATCCTGGAGTGATGTTGCTCCTGAAAAGAACTCATAGCTGTCATACCCTCCGGGAGAAGCTGTAAAAATTATACTATCGCCAAAACAAATCGTATCAGCAGTACTTGTTAAGATCACCGGCTGAGGCGGATTTACTGCAAAAAACAAAGTATTCGTCACACCGGCACAACCGAAACTGCTTATAGCCGCTACAACAATGCTGTCTCCATCGGTTAAATTTGTAGTGGTATAGGTATTGCTTAGTCCGGACTGAACAAATGTGCCTCCAACATAAAATTCATAATTATTGATACCCGATGGGTTTACGGTAAATGTCACTGAATCTCCTACACAAATTGTACTATTAGAGTCAGAGCTGCTCAAAGTTACAGCAGGCACAGGATTCACGGTAATTGTAATGGAATTGCTTGAAGGCCCGAGGCATAAAAGCAGATTGGGTACTATTACAGTGATACTATCTCCATTTGTTAAGGTATCTGTTGTAAAAACATTTCCCGAACCTGATTGGACCAGGGTGGTATCAACATAAAAATCATAGAATGCATAAGTAGCCGGTGATGCAGTAAAAATTATACTGTCTCCCTGGCATATTGTGCTGTCCGGCTCAGAATTAGTCAATAGGGCTGTGGGAATAGGCACAACCACCGGTGCCAGTATAGCGCTCGGATTGGTAAAACAGTTGCCAACAAATGCAGAAACAACTACTGAGTCGCCTGTTAATAATCCTGTTGTTGTAAAAATACTATCCGGGCTATTCTGTACTGAAACACCGTTAATAAAGAACTCATAGCTGATATAACCTGGGGGGGACGCAATAAAAGTTATGGAATCGCCAAGACAAATACTGTCGTTAGATGCTGCCAGGTCAACATTGAATGTGTTTGCAATTACGGTCACCGTGGTGGTATCGCGTACGCGTCCGCAGCAGGAAGTGGTTACCCATAATTCTATGGTATATGTTCCGGGAGAGCTGAAATAGATACTGTCAACTGTTTGGAAAGCAGGCCCGGCTACAGTATCCGGATTTGCCATACTACCAAATATCCATTCGTAATAGCTGCCTGTAATAGAGGTGATAAACGAATTTGGACAGCCTACCGTATCGGTTCCATTACCAGGAGTAATGGAAGGCGTAAGCCCGCTGCTGAAAATATCTACATAATCGGTAAAAGCAGTACCGTTAAAAGTAATGGTCTTTCTTCCTGTTGTTGAATAGATTACAGAATGTGGGCCGGCACCTGAAGCTGTTGCAGGAGCCGCGTTGGCGCCAAAACCCCAGACGGCATTTGTGCTGCCGGTGAATATTACTTCAGCATTCACACAGCCCTTATTATCAACGGTAATGGTGGGTGGAGGTGGATTGCCGGGAACTGTTGTAATGCCTAAGTTTGAAACTGATATGCCACCGTTTTCACTTAATGCAACACTTTGGCCCGTTGCACCAGTTCCTCCATTTCCTCCATTTGCCCCGCTTCCGCCATTGCCGCCTGTCCCGCCAACGCTAAAAGGATGACAAGGCCCACCAGAACCTCCTGCACCTCCGGTTCCGCCAGAACCTCCACTACCACCAGCGCCACCAGCACCACCAGGTCCGGCAGGGCCTGGATTAAGACCGCAATCCTGGATGATCCCGGCAGCGCCATTATTAAATAAAAATATAGCATACGAAGAACCACCACCGGTACCACCTGTTCCGCCCTGGCCGCTTTCACCGCCTCCGCCACCACCACCACCGCTGCCGCCTACATCATCCGCACCGCTTTGCTGACGGCCTCCCCCACCACCTCCGCCACCGCCACCGCAACCATTCGCTCCGGCTATTCCTGTACCTCCGGTATCACCCGGAACAAAATACCCCGCTATAACCGAGCCGGAAGGACCAATACTACCTGAACCACCGGCAGGTGAACCGTTATCGCCATTTCCACCCGATGTTCCAGGTATTGAATTATTACAGGAAGGACTACAAAAAAAGCAATCATCATCACCTGTACCGGTAATTCCACCTGATCCACCACAGCCTGGCGATAAACCAGCCAAACCATTCGGGCCACCTTGCCATTTTCCACCTGGTGCACCAGTCCCGCCATTGTTTCCTCCGCCACCTGCTCCTCCTGTTCCGCCAGGTGCAGGAGCTTCCTGATCATTACCAGGCCCGCCTGGCAAACCAGTTGCCCCCGGAGTACCATTTGCTCCTGAAGTTCCATCAATACCAGGCGAACCAGCTCCGGTAGTAACAATACAACGCGTAATATTATAATTTGAACAACTGCTCAGGTAAATACCGTAAACAGAAATTTGATTTCCGGGAGCATTTGCCACTGTTACGGTAATATCCTGTAATCTGAAATTAGAAACAGTGTTGCCCATCAAGCCGATTGTTGATTTACTTGCAAGATCAGGATTGGAAGCGTCCCGCGCAATAACACTCTCTGTTCCGTTGCTTTTTTCCCAGGTTACTGAATTAAATCCACCTTCAATTGTTATACTATCCTGCAATTGTAATGCATTAGTAATGGGATAAGTACCCGTAGCCAGCCATAATCTTTTTGCGGAAGGAGTAACAAGCGTTAATCCGTAGCTAAGATCTGCCGGAGTGCTTCTTGTGCCTGCTGCTCCGCTTGTAGCGCCTCCTGGAGTTACGTATATGATATTACATTCCTGGGCATATAGAAAATTGGATCCCGAAACAATCGGGAAGAAATTGTAAAAAAGAGCAATAAAAATACAAGATAAGTTGACTTTCAGTAGATAGGCTTTCATTTTTTTATTTTTTTTTGCTACGTTTTCCTGCCACAAAGACACTAAGACACTAAGTTACACAAATTTTTTAAAATTATCTTTGTGTTTCTTTGTGCCTTGGTGGCAAGGATTTTTTTTAAAAAACCTCCTAATGGGCATCTCTAAAAACTACACCATACATTCCCCTCTATCAAGAGGGGCAAGGGGTGTGTTTTAAAAAATATGTAGTTTTTAGAGATGCCCTAATGCAAATAAACGCCAAATTTATCTTTATCATCCATTATTACCTCAATACGCTCTTTAATGGTTGTCGAAAGGGAGTAACCGACATAATCAGCGGAAACAGGAAAATTCCTGTGATTTCTATCAACCAAAACCGCTGTTTGAATTTTTTTAATCTCTGCATTGAGAAAAGGCTTTAAGCAGTAAGCCATCGTTCGTCCAGTATTCAAAACATCATCACATAATACAATAGACTTATTATTAATTAAAGGGGCATATTTATTCCCGTTCTTATCGTGATCTCCGGTAATTTTTATATCACTCTGCAGGGGAGCTTTCTTATCAACAAAAACCTTAAAAAGGGTTGTTTTGACAGGCGAGATTTTACAAAATTCGCTTTGAACTTGCAAAGCAAACAGGTACCCCTTATTTACGATCCCGGCAAAAATCAACTCCTGTTCATCAAAATTATTTTCATATATCTCAAAAGCTATGCGTTTTATCTTTTGCTTTACCTGATTTTTATTAAGGATTAGATGTTGTTGTGAAGCAACCATGTATTTGAAAATAATAGTTGGCAGTTGGCAATAGGCAGTTGGCAATATTGCCAACTGCCTATTGCCAACTGCCAACTGCTTTTTATTTAAACATAGACTTAATGCTCCCCCATGAACGTTGAACGGCTGTGGGATCATGTTGTATTGATGTGATGGAAATTTCATCGCCCTCGCTTGATCTTGTAATCAACCTGTACACGAGCGTTTGTGGATTATCACTGTTTTTATAGATATTATCATCTATAAAAAAATAATCTAAAGACCCGGTTGAATTAATGGTAATGATCTTTTTTTCAGGTTTATCATCTATCTTCCTGTAAAGATCAAATGAACCAACTCCCATATTATCATTTATCTCCCAGTCAAGCCTGATATCAACGCCCTGGTAGGAAGCAGTAAAGGATTTGATTACGACATTTAATGCCGTAACTGTTGAGAAAACAAATACCAGTAAAAACAATATGTTTGGAAACTTTTGGAACATTTTTAATAAAATTACTTTCGTATTCTTATCTACCATACCTTCCCAAAATCAAAATCAAATTTACAATCTCCCAAATCAAAAATAAAATGCTTATTTTTAGTTCCAAGCACTTTTGCATATTTTTTATTTTTCAACTCAAATACTTCAACCTTCTCTTCATCCTTATCTACAATGACATAATATCTTACACCTTGTGATTGGTAAATTTCATATTTTATTCCCCTGTCTTTATCTTTGGTTTTGGGAGAAAGAATTTCAAAAATCAATGAAGGTGGAAATTTTAAAAAGTCATCAGTAAATTTTCCACATATCACAGAAACATCAGGCTGCACTACAGTATCATCACTGATTATCCAATCCAGCGGCATAACGGCCTTACATTTTGGACAATTTTCCAGTTTTTGAGATAATTGAATTAATATTTTCCCATTAATTTCCTGATGTTTAAACACAGGTGTGGGAGACATTGCATAAGGCACACCATAAATTAGTTCCCAGTTACCCTCCCACCGGTAATAATCATCATAGGTATAATATGGCAGATATTTTTGTGCTAATCCCATAATCTTCAAAGATTAAAAACATAAAAAGTTTCATCGTACAAAGGTACTCATAATAATTGAAATTCAAAAAAATACTAGTACTTAATTTCATAAATAATAGTATTTAATTTAAATGGTTCACTCTTATGAATTATTCATTGAAAAAATGGTTATATGGCTTTATGGTTATATGGTTGATTAACAGTAATTTTAGCCATATAACCATATAACCATTTAACCATCATAAACAGATAACTTGAAGTCGAAAAAAGCGTATTCATAATTACGCTAATTTTTGACATTTGATACTAGTTTTTTAGCGTAAAATCTGAACCCACCCATTGATAACCGGACTTTCTGTTGTATACTCCTCCTTTGTACCATTTTTATCTACAGTGATCTTGCGGAGAGTGTTATTATTATCTAATTCAATCAAAAAGAAATAGGTACCATCGGGCAGGGGCCTCCCATTCATGTTATTGCCATCCCATACGATTCCATCCTTTTTATTATTATAATTTTCCCCTTCCCACACCTTATCTCCCCACCGGTTATAAATCGTTACTTTATTAGGCAGGCAAACAACACCATCAATGATCCAGCTATCGTTTACTTCATCCTTGTTAGGTGAAAATGCGCTAAGAATGAACAATTCACAGTCTTTACATAGAGCAGCGTTCAAAGATACGGTTACCGAATCATAATTAATGCATCCATTAGAATCCGTAACCGTTACAAAATAGATCGTAGCGGATGGTGGACTTGCAACAGGGTTGTTCACATTAATATTATCTAATCCTGAAGGCGGATCCCAAAGGTAAACAGTTCCCCCTGATGCTTGTAACTGAACACTTTCACCTTTACAAATAGTGGTATCAGGCCCGGCATCTGCTGCTGGCAGTTGATTGACAACTACCGTTACAGTATCTGTTCTTTGACAGGCGCCTTTTGACGAGGTCACTAAATAATTTGTTGTTATGGCAGGATTAACAACAAGAGCTGAACTTGTACTGATCGTGTCGATTGGAGTATTTTCTTCTGCCCACCAGTAAGAATTGGTTGTAGGGAAAGCGCTTATGATAGCGCTGCCTCCTATACAGAAACTACTCGGTTCAACTGAAGTAAAAACTTCCGGATCAACAGTTACGGTTACCGATTCAGTGTCAAAGCATCCATTTGCGGTATAAACTGTAACATAGTAGGTAGTTGTGTTTACTGGAAAAGCGATTGGATTGAAGACTGTATCGTTGGTCAAACTTATTGACGGTGTCCAATTGTAGATAATACCTCCGCCTGCTGTTAAGTTTGTGCTGTCTCCAAAGCAGATTGAAACGCCTAATCCTGCATTTACAACAGGTTTTGGACGTATGATAATAGCAGCAGAACCTGAAATGGCGCCACTGCAACCTGATGAATCAATTAAAGTCGTTAAAGTATATGTGGTATTGGAATTGAGGGTATCACTATTGAACGAAAAGGGGGTCGTGGAAATATTGTTGATAGTTATTGTATCAACACCATTTGTATAGCTTATGCTCCAGGGAGCATTTCCTGTAAAGTTTACCGTAATTGTGGAGTCTGTGGTTGAGGTATTAGAGCATATTGAATCAGTACCGCTTATGACTGCTGAAGATTGAATTGGTTGTGAGATGACAACAGTGTCTGAGAATGGGCAACCTGCAGAATCAGTTACAATTACCTCATAAGTTCCCGGACAAAGGCCCGTAGCTGTATCATTGGTTTGGTTAGCAGGATCATCCCATAGGTAAGTGTAAGGAGGAATACCTCCTGACGGAGATGCAGCAGCTACACCGTCACATGATCCAAAACATGAAACAGCATTGATCGTAGAAGCTGAGACAGCGCCCCCGCCACCAAGGCTATCCACAGCAGCAAAAACCGAATCAATACAACCCTTGCTATCTGTAATTATCAGCATATAAGCCCCTGCGCATAAGCTGTCAGCAGTTGAATCTGTTTGGACTGAAGGATCATTCCATAAATAAGAATAAGGAGCAGTACCTCCTGTTGGGGTTACTATGATCATTCCGTCACAATTTCCCCCGGTGCAGCCAATATTTTGCAAGAACAGGCTGTAGTTTAATTCAGCAGGTTCATTAATAGTTACAACTGCAAAAGTTTTGCATCCTAATGAATCGGTACCTTCAAAAATCCAGGTGCCCGGAGGTAAATTTACGGCAAAGGAATCAGTCTGAGCCGGTGTTGTATTCCACAAATAAACATACCCTGAATCGGCTGGCGTTCCTCCGGATAAAGAAACCGTAGCATTCCCATCATTTGCTCCAAAACAGTTGACATCATTTATAGAGGTAATCGTAGTAATAAAGGTGTCTGGGGCATTGATAACAGCAAACGCGGTATCTACACAGCCAGCGCTGTCTGTAACAGTTACAGTGTAAATGCCAGGCGCCAAGCCGGTAACTATAAATGAATCCGTAGCTGAAGGATCATTCCATAAATAAGTGTAAGGAGTTGTGCCGCCACTAACCAAAACAATAGCTGCACCCGCATTTGAAGAATCGCAGGTCGCATCAAGCTTGTTTGTAGTCAATGCCAATGAATCGGGTTGTGTAATTAATACGGTATCTGTGGATATACATCCCGCGCTATCAGTAACAGTAATGACATAGGTACCGGCAGTCAAGCCAGTCGCTGTATCATTGTTCCCACCGCCTGGTGACCAGTTGTATGTATATGGAAGCGTGCCTCCTGAAACTGATACTGTCGCTGCTCCGTCATTGCCTCCAAAACAATTCACTTCGCTAATGAGCATACCGCTTACAGCAGCTCCTCCAAGATCTGTTACGATCACAAACCCGGATTGTGAACAACTATTTGAATCGGTCACGATCACCGTATAATTACCGGAAGCCAAACCTGTTGCTATGGGGGTAGTCTGTGCCGGAGGTGCCCATAAATAAGTGTATGAACCGGCTCCTCCTGAAGCCGCAACTGTTGCTGTACCGTCAGCATTTCCACAGGTGGCTGGGTTTGAAGTTAACGATAAGGTGATGGCTGATGGTTCAGCGATGGTTACATTAGCAGAGGTCGAACAATTGTTTACATCAGTAACGGTAACTATATATGAACCGGGACCTAATCCAGTGGCGGTTGAGTTTGTTCCCCCGCTGGGTGACCATGAGTATGAATGTATCCCGGTACCACCTAAAGACGAAACCGTGGCAGCGCCGTCACCAAATCCGTTACAAGTAATATCTGAACTTGATATTATAGAGGCGGTTAAGGAATCAGGTTCAATGATGGTTGTATTAGCAATCGTCTGACAAAGGTTTGCGTCAGTTACAGTAACCGTATAGGTTCCCGGGCCTAAACCTGTGGCAGTAGAGTTTGTTCCTCCGCTGGGTAACCATAAGTATGAATGTGCTCCTGTACCTCCGGAAGATGAAACTGTAGCAGTGCCGTCACCAAACCCATTACAGGTAATATCTGAACTTGATATTATGGAGGCAGACAAGGTAGCAGGTTCAGTGATCGTTACAGGCGCTGAGGTACCGGAACAGTTGTTAGCATCCGTAACAGTAACTGTATAATTACCCGCAGCCAGGCCTGTGGCAGTTGCACCGGATCCTCCGCTGGGAGACCAGGAATAAGTATAGCCGGGGGTACCTCCTGAAGGAGTGACAGTAGCAGAGCCATCGCTGGCTCCGTTACAGGAGATATTGGCGCTGGAAGTGATACTCGCTGTTGGTGCGGCATTCACGCTGATAGCATAACAGCTTGCAACGCTTGTTCCGCAGCCATTGCCTGCTGTTACGCAAACATTACCGGACGTAGCGCCAAAATCAACAGTAATTGAAATGGTGTTTTGTCCTGCTGTTATGGCAGCTCCTGCCGGTACGGTCCAATTGTATGAAGTAGCCCCGGCTACAGATGAGATGGAATAACTTACGCTTGTTTGACCGAAGCATACGGTGTCGGGACCAGTGATGGCTCCGGGAGTGGATGGTGGTACGCAAGAAGGGCAACCACCAATTGTGTCAATATAGACATCTTCTACGTAATAATAAGCAAATGAATTACCAAAAGGTGCATTACTATTAACACACACAACTGTGGTATTTACATCATCTTTAAAATTACCAATTATAATATACGCTTCACCGCCTGCAGCAATATAGGTGCCGTCAATTAATACCCAGTTAATTGCATCAGTTATAACACCACTAGTATTTACTATTTGTGGAGTAAAAGGCAAAGCACCTGAATCAGGATCACTAATAGCAGTATTAGAAAAATACAATCCAATATCATCAGTGGCATAACGAACACTATCAGCTAAAGATACATAAAATTGGACACAATAGGTTACTCCTGCCGCTAAAGGTGTAGTTAATTGTACTTGCATATATTCTCTCCAAGGAGGAGAAGTATCAGGATTAGGGCAGGGGCAGGGAGGCAGCAGACAAGGAAAGTCTTCATAAGCGATAAAACCTGCATACCCCACTCCTGATCTCGCCACCTGGTATCCTAAAAGATTATCAGGAACATCAACCGAAGAGGCACCAGGGCAAAAAGGAGGGCAACAAATAGGAGGACAAAAGGGGTCAACATAACATGCATTATAATAATCCGGAGTAGCCTGATTCGGATTATTCCATGGCACTGCCAAATCAAACTGGCTAATGCCTGTTGGGCACGAGCTATAATTTTCAAAGTCCCCGTTGGGTACCAAGTTTTGGGCAAAAGTAATATTGAAGCCTTGTAAGATACAAAATAAAAAGAGAAAATGCTTTTTCATGTGGATTAAAAGAATTTGAACAAATTTATAATAATTTAATATAACCATCTTATAATTTACCTCATGATCTGCACCCATCCCTGAATAATCGGTCTTTCTGTTTTATACTCCTCATCTGTACCATTTTTCCGCACAGTGATCTTGCGGACAGGATTTTTATTATCTAATTCAATCAAAAAGAAATAGGTACCATCGGGCAGAGGCCTGCCATGCTGGTTCGTGCCGTCCCATACTATTCCATCCTTTTTATTATTATAATCTTTCCCTTCCCACACCTTATCTCCCCACCTGTTATAAATTATTACTTTATTAGGTGTACAATCAACACCATCAATGATCCAATTTTCGTTTACTTCATCAACGTTAGGTGAAAATCCGCTAAGAATGAACAATTCACAGTCTTTACATAGAGCAGCATTCAAAGATACGGTTACCGAATCATAATTAATGCATCCATTAGAATCCGTAACCGTTACAAAATAGATCGTAGCGGATGGTGGACTTGCAACAGGGTTGTTCACATTAATATTATCTAATCCTGAAGGCGGATCCCAAAGGTAAACAGTTCCCCCTGATGCTTGTAACTGAACACTTTCACCTTTACAAATAGTGGTATCAGGCCCGGCATCTGCTGCTGGCAGTTGATTGACAACTACCGTTACAGTATCTGTTCTTTGACAGGCGCCTTTTGACGAGGTCACTAAATAATTTGTTGTTATGGCAGGATTAACAACAAGAGCTGAACTTGTACTGATCGTGTCGATTGGAGTATTTTCTTCTGCCCACCAGTAAGAATTGGTTGTAGGGAAAGCGCTTATGATAGCGCTGCCTCCTATACAGAAACTATCCGGTTCAACATCAGGGGTAACTTCCGGATCAACAGTTACTTTTACCGAATCAGTGTCAAAGCATCCATTTGCAGTATAAACTGTAACATAGTAGGTAGTTGCGTTTACTGGAAAAGCGATTGGATTGAAGACTGTATCGTTGGTCAAACTTGTTGCAGGCGTCCAATTGTAGATAATACCTCCGCCTGCTGTTAAGTTTGTACTGTCTCCAAAGCAAATTGAAACGTCTGATCCTGCATCTGCAACAGGTTTTGGACGCATGATAATAGCAGCAGAACCTGAAATGGCGCCACTGCAGCCTGATGCATCAATTAAAGTGGTTAATGTGTATGTGGTATTGGAATTCAAGGTATCGCTATTGAAAGATATGGTACTTGTATTAATAGTATCGGTTATTGTATCAATCCCATTTGTGTAGCTTATGATCCATGGAGCATTCCCAGTTAAGTTTACAGTAACAGGATAATTTATTGTTGAGGTATTAGGGCATATTGAATCAGTACCGCTTATGACTGCTGAAGATTGAATTGGTTGTGAGATGACAACCGTGTCTGAGAATGGGCAACCTGCAGAATCAGTTACAATTACCTCATAAGTTCCCTGGCACAAGCTGTCGGCTGTTAGGGTGGTTTGTGCAAGCGAGTCATTCCATTGGTAAATGTAAGGAGGAATGCCTCCTGACGGAGATGCAACAGCTATACCGTCACATAATCCAAAACATGAAACAGCAACAATCGTAGAAGCTAAGACAGCGCCCCCACCGCCAAGGGTATTCACAGTAGCAAATGACGAATCAATACAACCTTTGCTATCTGTAATTGTCAGCATATAAGTTCCTGCGCATAAGCTGTCAGCAGTTGAATCAGTTTGGGCTGTAGAATCATTCCATAAATAAGAATAAGGGGGAGTACCGCCTGTTGGAGCTACTATGATCATTCCGTCACAATTTCCTCCGGTGCAGCCAATATGTTGAATAAAAATAAGGCTGTCTTTTAATTCAGCAGGTTCATTAATAGTTACAACTGCAAAAGTTTTGCATCCTAATGAATCGGTACCTTCAAAAATCCAGGTGCCCGGAGGTAAATTTACGGCAAAGGAATCAGTCTGAGCCGGTGTTGTATTCCACAAATAAACATACCCTGAATCGGCTGGCGTTCCTCCGGATAAAGAAACCGTAGCATTCCCATCATTTGCTCCAAAACAGTTGACATCATTTATAGAGGTAATCGTAGTAATAAAGGTGTCTGGGGCATTGATAACAGCAAACGCGGTATCTACACAGCCAGCGCTGTCTGTAACAGTTACAGTGTAAATGCCAGGCGCCAAGCCGGTAACTATAAATGAATCCGTAGCTGAAGGATCATTCCATAAATAAGTGTAAGGAGTTGTGCCGCCGCTAACCAAAACAATGGCTGCACCTGCATTTGAAGAATCGCAGGTCGCATCAAGCTTGTTTATGGTTAATGCCAATGAATCGGGTTGTGTAATTACTATGGTATCTGTGGATATACATCCCGCGCTATCAGTAACGGTAATGACATAGGTACCGGCAGTCAGGCCTGTCGCAGTATCATTGTTCCCACCGCCTGGTGACCAGTTGTATGTATATGGAAGCGTGCCTCCTGAAACTGATACTGTCGCTGC
>VRUD01000082.1 GCA_019456305.1 Cytophagales bacterium
GCAGTCTCCAGTCGGCAATCTACAGTCCCCAGTCAGCAAAAAACAATTGCCGACTGCCGATTGTGGACTGCCGACTGTGGACTGCCGACTGTGGACTGCCGACTGCCGATTATGGACTGCCGACTGCCGACTTAAAGGTATTCAATGTGATTTTGAAAAATTATGCATTTTGCAACGTTGGTTTAAACTAAAGCCTTAATTTATTATC
Source organism: Cytophagales bacterium (assembly GCA_019456305.1). Lineage (NCBI taxonomy): Bacteria > Pseudomonadati > Bacteroidota > Cytophagia > Cytophagales > Cytophagales bacterium. The sequence goes on from VRUD01000082.1 coordinate 209, forward strand.
TGATATTTATGAAAAAACTCATATTTATTATTTCTCCTTTTCTCTGTTCTCAGGTATTGTTGGCTCAGATACCGTTTGCAAACCCTTCTGCCATTGATATCGATTATTCAAATCCTCAGGAGTATGAAATAGGAGGTATTACAGTCAGTGGCATTCAATTCCATGATCAGAACGTTTTGATATCTCTGACAGGTCTCAAAGTTGGAGACATTATCACGATCCCCGGTGAAGAAATAAGTAAAGCCATCCGGAACTTGTGGGACCAGGGCATTCTTGGTGATGTTGCCGTATCAGTTACAAAAATTGAAGGCAATTACCTGTTCCTTGAATTTCAACTCAAAGAAAGGCCACGCTTGTCCAAATTCTCTTTTTCCGGTGTTAATAAGTCACAGGCTGATGAAATAAGAGAGAGTATACGACTGATCAAGGGACGTGTTGTTACAGATGCACTTGTTAAAAACACACAAACTTCTGTTAAAAAATACTTTGTGGAAAAGGGATTTTTAAATATTGAAGTAAAAATAGTGCAAGTGAAAGATACGCTTATACCCAATAGTATTATTCTGAAAATAAATGTAGATAAAAAACAAAAAGTAAAGATCAATGAAATAATCATCCATGGCAATGAAAAACTTTCTATTGCAAAGATAAAACGGGCGCTTAAAGAAACGAAAGAAAAAGGAATATTCAAGCCATTTTACAGGTTAGATTCATTTATGTTAACTCGTGTTAAGCATCTGTTTAAACCTGATTCTACCACTTTTTTAGTTGAGCTTAACCATTATTTGAAAGAAAGAACAAAATTAAGGGTGTTTAAATCCGCAAAATTTCTCAAAACTTCCTATGAAGAAGATAAAAGAAACATCATTGAAAAATACAATGTACATGGATACCGTGATGTAACGATCGCCTTTGATACTATTTATCCTGTAAATGATCAATTAATAAATATTGAAATAACCATGGATGAGGGCAGGAAATATTATTTCCGAAGTATTACCTGGACAGGCAATTATATCCATGATGATAAGTACCTGCAGGCAATCCTGGGTATCAAAAAAGGAGATGAATATAACCTGGAAATGCTCAATAAAAAGCTAAATTACAACCCCTCCGGATTGGATGTAAGCTCCCTTTATCTTGACAATGGATACCTCTTCTTTAATGTACAGCCGGTAGAAGTGCTTATCGAAGATGACTCTATTGATGTAGAAATGCGGATCTATGAAGGGCCTCAGGCTATCATTAATAAAGTTACCGTTACAGGTAATACCAGGACTAACGACCATGTTATTCTCCGGGAGATCAGGACGCTGCCCGGACAAAAGTTCAGCCGTTCAGACCTAATCAGGTCTCAAAGAGAGATTGCACAATTGGGCTATTTTAACCCGGAAACAATAGGCATCAATCCAATACCAAACCCCCAGGACGGTACCGTAGATATAGAATACATCGTAGAAGAAAAACCGAGCGACCAGATCCAGCTTTCTGGCGGCTGGGGAGGATATTTGGGCTTTACCGGCACCTTAGCGTTGATCTTTAATAATTTTTCTGTAAAAAAAATACCCAAACCCAGGGAATGGGGCGGTATTTTACCCGGTGGTGACGGCCAGAGGCTTTCAATAAGCGCCCAGGCAAACGGGAAAAGATTCCAGGTTTATTCTATTTCATTCACTGAACCATGGCTGGGAGGGAGAAAACCAAACTCATTTACTGTGAGCCTTAGCCGTTCAATCCAAAGGAGTTTAGTGACGGAAAATGGAAAATTGGTACAAAAGGGATTTTTTAAAGTTTCCAGTGCAACACTTCACCTCGGAAGAAGACTCACCGTTCCTGATGATTATTTTACCCTGAGCCACTCACTCTCATATACATTATATGACTTTCTGAACCCGCCTATTTTTAATTCATTAGGAAGTGATACGGGAACCTCTAATAAAATTGCCTTAGTAAATACTTTATCAAGAAATAGTATTGATAATCCCACTTACCCGAGAAGAGGATCTTCAATCTCTTTGAGCTTCACTGCCACACCACCTTTTTCTCTATTTTATGATATAAACGAACTACCTACTGAAAAAAGATTCAAATGGATAGAATATCACAAATGGATGTTTGACTATAGAACTTATTTAAAATTGGCAGGAAATTTGGTATTGAACATCAGGTCGCATTTTGGATTTATTGGTTCCTATAATAATGAGCTGGGTATTGGTCCCTTTGAACGATTCATGATGGGTGGTGATGGTTTATCAGGATTTGATTGGATATTAGGAACCGACATAGTCGGTTTAAGGGGTTATCCCAATAATTCTCTTCCCGGTGATAGAGGAAATGGCGGTGGCGTGGTTTTTGATAAATTTGTTTTTGAATTGCGCTACCCTGTTTCGCTAAATCCTATGGCTACCCTGTATGTATTAGCGTTTGTTGAAGGAGGAAACAACTGGGGAAGCTATGACGACTACAACCCGTTTGATATATACCGCTCTGCCGGAATAGGCGCAAGAATATTTATGCCTGCATTCGGGCTGATCGGTTTTGATTATGGCTGGGGATTTGACGATATTCCGGGAGTGCCAAGAGCTGAGAAAGGAGAGTTTCATTTTACGATTGGGCAGCAGATACGGTAATTAGTGTCTGTCTATAAATATAGAGCAATTACAAAAACCGCTAAAGCGGTTAATATCTTTTTAGGTTGTCATTAACCCCTGACTTAAGTCAGGGGTTAATGAAGAACTATAATACACAAACCGTTTTAACGGTTTTGTTTAATAACGAACTTACTTTAAATATAAATTAACATTTTTATTATGAAACAGTTAGCAATTTTATTAATCATGGGCTTTATTTCAATTCAGGCCACCAATGCCCAAAAATTCGGCTACGTTGATACGGAGTATATTCTCAACAAAATGCCCGAATATAAGAAAGCTCAAAAAGAAATTGATAAGCTATCGGCTGTATGGCAGAGTGAAATTGAGGATTTGTATAAAGAAATAGACAAAATGTACAAAGACTACCAGGCCGAAGAAATTCTTTTGACCGAAGAAATGAAAAGGGATCGCCAGGAAGAGATCATCAAAAAAGAAAAAGAGGGAAAAGAATACCAGAAGAAGATCTTTGGTTATGAAGGGTTGCTGTTCCTTAAAAGGCAGGAACTCATAAAGCCCATACAGGACGAAATATTTGAAGCCGTGCAGGCTGTGGCTAAAGAAAAAAAATTACAAGTGATCTTCGATAAATCCGGTGACCTGGTAATGATCTATACCCACCCCCAGCACGACTATACCGACTATGTGCTGGAAGAACTCGGGTTTGGCGATAAAGAGGATACGGTGCAGGAATGATTTGTAAAAAAATATAATCTTAATAAAAAAACATTAACTTTGTCCCGCATAGATCATATTTACAGGACAATTTTTTTATAATCATGAAAAGTAACTTATTAGAAGATCGTAAGGTGCAGAGGGCAAAACGCTTCCGGGTAAATCGGGATGCTATGTACCCTGCGCTACAAGTGCTCATTGCATTCATCCTTATCTTTAATCTGACAGCAAACGCCCAGACCAAAACTTTAAAGATCGGCTACACCAACATAGAGTATATATTAAACGTGTTACCGGAAAGCAAGCAGGTAAACTCTGAGCTTATTACTTACAAAGCGCAGTTAGACAAACAATACCAGGCAAAAGCCAAAGAATTTATGGAAAAGAATGCTGCCTACGAAAGAGGCGCTGCAACGATGACCGAAGTGATCAGGGCAGACAAAGAAAAGGAGCTTATAAACCTGCAGGATGAGATACGTGAATTTGAAAGAAATGCTGAGCAATCATTGATCAAAAAGCAGGGGTCATTAATGTCGCCATTGCTGGAAAAAGTACAAAATGCCATTGACCAGGTTGCAGAAGAAAACGGGTATACCTACATCTTTAACTCCGATGCCAATTTTGGTTCAGTCCCTATCTTACTCCATTTTCCCAAAACCGGCAATATTTCCGATCTGGTCTTTAAAAAACTTGGGGTTACTCCGCCTGCTTCCGGAGGTAAATAAGGAAATAGGGAAATAAGGAAATAAGGGTTGGCTATCATCGGATGACTCTCTGGGTTGTGCGTTGGGGTCATCCGATGAATTTGCTGGCAAACAAATAAGGGAATAGGGAAATAAGGGAAATAGTAACTAAATTCTTAAATCTTGACACTTTTTGGCAGAATATTTTTATACATTCTGAAACAAGTCCACAGTCGCCAGTGTTGCTGACTGCCGATTGCCGACTGTTGACTGTTGACTGTTGATTAATAACTTGTTTGGTTCTGGCTGCGCCAGCTTAGGGATATATCCTTTATTTCCTTATTCCTTTATTTCCTTTATACCCTTCTTCATTACCTTCTTCCCATTCTTCCATAAATCCCCCTTTCAAAAATTTTTTCTGCATTGTAAGAATGACCACCACCGCTACAAATATTGAAGCATCTGCTATGTTAAAGATGGGCCATAGCGAAAGATGAAAATCACCGTAAAAGGGTATCCATACCCAGCCCTCCCATATATCTACGTAAAACATATCAATCACCTGGCCGTGAAACCAGCGAATAGGGGCATTATAGGGTGCGTTATCTAAGAAAACCCCGTAAAAAGTACTATCAATAACATTTCCAACAGCGCCACCAAGTATCAAAGCCCCACACCAGAGTAAACCGGGGTGTACTTGCCTTTTTGCTAATTTTAAAAGGTAGATGGCTATTGCTATCATTGCAACTAAACGAAACAGTGTCAGGAACAACTTACCATAATTTGTTCCTACTTCCAACCCAAAAGCCATGCCCGGATTTAATGTATAGAGCAGCTTGAACCAATCACCAAAGATAGGGATCGTTCCGGCAGGGCCTAAATCCATATTAAAATGAATCAGTAATTTCACTACCTGGTCCAGGATAATAATACCGAAACTTAATATATAGTATTTATAATATTTCACCTAAAGTTTCTCCAATTTAATGATCAATTCGTGGCCATCAATATTAATTGCTTTCCCATCGCTGATCTTTGAAAAATCAAAGCTCAATGCCAGTGTTTCTTTGCAAATATTTTCTTTATGCAATTCTATAGCTGCATTTATCAGGGAGCTGGAATTTTCCTCAACACGGATATTTATTTTGTCCTGGACCTCAAACCCCATGTCTTTTCTTAGATTCTGGATCCTGTTTACAAGCTCCCTGGCAATTCCTTCTTGTCGCAGTTCATCTGTTATATTTATATCCAGCGCAACGGTAATCCCTTCTACACCGGCAACTGACCATCCGGGGATATCATCGAAACTGATCTCTACATCTTCTAAAGTTAAAGTGATTCTTTTTCTGTTTAGTTTGATAACGTAATTTCTTTCTCTTTCAAATTGAGCAATATCTTCCTGCCTCATATTACCGATTGCAGCAGCCAGCAGTTTCATTTTTGGTCCGTATTGTTTCCCTAATCTTTTATAATTAGGCTTGATCTTCTTTACCAGAAAACCTGAAGAATCATCAATATACTCAATATTTTTGACGTTAACTTCAGAGAGGATCAGTTGTTGAACCGACTGGATATGCAGCCTGGTTTTTTTATTCAATACAGGGATCAATATGCGCGTTAATGGCTGGCGAACTTTGATATTATGCTTTTTACGTAAAGAATGTAACAGTGAAGAAATTTGCTGTGCTAAACGCATTTTTTCCTCAAGTTTGTGGTCAATAGCTTTATGATCAGCTTCTGGAAAATCAGTAAGATGAACAGAACGAATTTTAGATTGTAAATCTAAAAACAACTGTTCCATATAGAATGGAGCTATTGGTGAAGCAAGCCTGGCGACAATTTCAAGACACTCATAGAGCGTTTGATAAGCGGCTGTTTTGTCGTCACTTTGTTCTGTTTTCCAATATCTTTTCCTGTTTAAACGTACATACCAGTTACTAAGGTCATCAATCACAAAATCCTGAATGGCCCGGACAGCCTTGGTAGGCTCGTAGTCGCTAAGTACATTTTCTACTACAAGGATCAGGCTATTAAGCTTTGAGATGATCCATTTGTCACTTTCTGTTCGCTGACTGACCGGAATAACCTTCCCTTTCTCACGCAAGAGTGGATAGGTAAAGTGATCTAAATTGGCATATAGTGCAAAAAAACTATAAGTGTTGTGCAATGTCCCGAAAAACCTTCTCTGTATTTCACCAATACCATTGGCGTCAAATTTAAGATTTTCCCAGGGAGGTGCATTTTCCATCATATACCAGCGTGTTGCATCCGGTCCGTATGTTTTGATAGTTTCAAACGGGTCCACAGCATTGCCAATACGTTTAGACATCTTGTTGCCTTCTTTATCCAATACCAATCCATTAACGAGCACGTTTTTAAATGCCACACTATTAAACAACATTCCTCCAATCGTATGCAAAGTAAAGAACCAGCCCCTGGTTTGATCCACACCTTCTGCAATGAAATCAGCTGGGAAAGCAGCCTGATGAGGTAGTGTGCTTTCTATCAATTCCTTATTTTCAAAAGGATAGTGATGTTGAGCATAAGGCATTGCCCCAGAATCAAACCATACGTCTATAAGATCAGGTTCACGGCAATATAGTACAGATTTTTTACTGATTTTGTCTTCTTTAATAAATGCTAACTTATCAATATCCGGCCTATGTAAATCAATTTTATCAATTACATCTTTTGCGGAGGTTAGATAATTTGTATTAATTGAAATTTCATTATTCTGGAAATCAACTGGTAAGAAATCACTTTCTGCCAAATTTTGTAAATTTAATTTATTATGTGTTCCCGAATAATGTAGATCTTTTATTAATTTATTTTCTGAATCAGTTAACGTTTTATCAGAATAAATTTTTCGAGAGATTATTTTTACTCTACTTTTAAAGTCATCAAAATTCTCACCCTCAAAATAATACCACCCGTTTTCTTCAAATTCTTTCAGACTACCAACACATTTTGCATCATGCATTACGTAAGGTTTAGCCCTCCAGATTGGCAGTGGAGTACCCCAATATCGTGAACGGGAAAGATTCCAGTCAACTATGTTTTCAAGCCAGTTCCCAAAACGTCCTGAACCGGTACCGGCAGGCTTCCAGTTTATTGTCTTGTTCAGCTTAATTAATTTATCCTTGAAAGCAGTGGTTTTTATAAACCACGAATCCAGTGGATAATATAAAATGGGCTTATCGGTTCTCCAGCAATGGGGATATGAATGTGTATGTTTTTCAACCCTGAATGCTTTATTTTCTTCCTTGAGCTTTATGGCGATCAATACATCAGTTGGTTTATCTGGCACATCTTTTTCATTCCTTCCGGAGGCATTATCAGGGTCATTAGAAACATCAGTTGATATATCTCTGTACTCTGCTCTCACGTACCTGCCTGCAAAATCAGTAACCTCTTTTACAAAACGTCCTTGCTTATTTACTAAGGGCATGTCGTTTCCATTCTCATCTTTTACGAGGATAGAAGGGATACCATTCTGGGTACAAACCTTGTAGTCATCTGCACCAAAGACCGAAGCGGTATGCACAATGCCTGTTCCTTCTTCTGTGGATACAAAATCGCCAATGATAACCCGGAAAGCCGGTTTTTCGGGTTGAACATAAGGCATAAGCTGCTCGTAATTTATTCCCTCCAGTTCTTTGCCTTTATATTCTCCGGCTATTTCGTAAGGAATAATTTTATCTCCCGGTTTATAATCTTTTAGGGGCTGGGTCCCGATAATATCGGGATGTGCCACATTCCCTTGCCCTACAGGGAAATAATTTTCTACGAGATCTTTTGCCAATATCACGCTTATTGGTTTATAGGTGTATTGGTTGTAAGTTTTGACCTTTACATATACAATATCCTTTCCTATTGCCACAGCACAGTTTGAAGGCAATGTCCAGGGGGTGGTCGTCCAGGCCAAGAAAAACACCACTTCTTCACTCCCATCTCCTCTATGAGAGGGGTCGGGGATGAGATACAAAAACTCTGATTTTTCATCACGTATCACTTTAAATTGAGCCGTAATGGCAACATCTTTTATTTCCCGGTAACATCCCGGCATGTTGATCTCATGAGAGCTTAAGCCGGTTCCTGCTGCGGGTGAGTAAGGTTGAATACTGTAGCCTTTGTATAAAAGTTTTTTTTCGTAAAGTTTCTTCAGCAGATACCAGACCGATTCTATATAGTTATTATCAAAAGTGATGTATGGATCGTTGAGGTCTATCCAAAATCCCATGATCTCGGTGAGCTCTTCCCACTGCTTTTTGAATTTCATCACGGCCTGACGGCATTGCTGGTTATAGGCAGCTACGGAAATTTTTTTACCAATGTCTTCCCTGGTAATACCAAGCTCCTTTTCAACCTGTAGCTCTACAGGCAGCCCATGTGTATCCCAACCGCCCTTTCTTTTTACCTGGAATCCTTGCATGGTTTTATAACGGCAGAAAATATCCTTTACCGTACGTGCCATCACATGGTGAATGCCGGGTGTACCATTTGCCGAGGGGGGTCCTTCATAAAACGTGTAGGGTGGTTTTCCAGTTCTGCTTGTTATAGATCTTTCAAAGATGTTATTTTTCTTCCAGTAAGATAATATTTCTTTCCCTGTTTTTGCAAGGTTGATATTTTTGTATTCTTTATATTTCATCTAAGAAATTACTTCTAATGGGCATCTCTAAAAACTACACCATACATTCCCCTCTATCAAGAGGGGCAAGGGGTGTGTTTTAAAAAATATGTAGTTTTTAGAGATGCCCTAATTGTTTAACATCTATCTCTTCATCCTCATCTTCCGAATAAAATCCCTTATATTCCTCCTGAATGTCTTTTTTACGTCTTCCCTGATCAAATGTGAGCAGCAGAGAAGGTAATACGGTTAAGTTTGTCAGCATGGCAAAAAATAACGTGATAGTGATAAGCACGCCCAGGGCGATAGTGCCTCCAAAATCAGAACCTGCAAAAATTACAAATCCTGCTAAAAGCACCAATGAAGTATATATCATGCTTGTGCCTGTTTCTTTAAGACTGATCGAAACTGCCAACGGTACCCTAAAATTGTTGCTAAAAAGTTCCTGTCTGTATTTTGCAAGATAGTGAATGGAGTCATCAACAGATATCCCAAAAGCAATACTAAAAATAATCGCTGTGCTCGGCTTTAATGGAATGCCAAAATAGCCCATCAAACCCCCGGTAATCAAAAGAGGGATCACATTGGGGATGATAGAGATCAGGATCGTTCTGAAATTACCAAACAATACCGCCATTATACAACCTATAAGCAGAAGTGCAAGCAGCAAGCTGTATTTTAAATTTCTAACTAAGTATTTGTTTCCACTTAAAAATAATAATGTAGTGCCTGTTATTTCTATATCAAAATTGCCATCACCGAACAATTCTTTAATTTTAGGTTTAATTACTGAATCGACTAAAAAGTCCATTTTTTGAGAACCAATATCAGCCACCCTGGTAGAAATACGCATTGTCTGACCTGTAGAATCAACAAACATAGCCATCCTACCAGCCCCCCCTAAATCCCCCTCGCCACTACTCCTTACCGAATCGGTGAATGGGTGAATCGGTGAATCGGTGAATTGCTTCGTTTTCTTTCTCTCCGTTTCTCCAATTCCCCGTTTCTCCGATTCAGGTGGGCTGTTAGGGGGGCTTCTCATATACCTGGAAATAATATTCTTGTCTTGGTTAGAGGGAAGTTGATAAAAATCAGGATGTCCGTTGTAATAAGCTTGTTTGGCTGCTTTTACAAAGCTGACTAACGAAACAGGTACTGCAATACCAGGTTGTTCCTTTAGAAAATTTTCAAATTTTTCTACTTTTCTAAGGGTTGAAAGATTGGAAGTTCCTTTCTTTTTACCTGTATTGATAACAAATTCAAGAGGCATAACACCTGTGAAATTTTTCTCAAAAAATATCAGGTCAGTCTGTATATTGCTGGTTTTAGGCAGATCGTCAACCATGTGGGCAATGGTTCTTATTTTCATGATACCAATAATTGAAATGATCACTATAATTGAAGCGAGACTATATATGGCAGGTCTGTATTTAATGGCAATGCTGTCAAGCCAATGGAGCAGCTTTGACAATAGTATAAAATCTAAATGTTTCAGTTGTCTTGTATTTGGCGGAGGAAGATAAGAGAAAATCGTGGGGATCAGGATAATGCTCACGATAAATACTGAAAGCGTACTTAAACTGGCTACAATACCAAATTCTTTAAGAAGGGGTATGTTTGTAAATAAAAGGACTACAAACCCTACTGCGGTAGTTGCGTTGGTGATCAGGGTAGCTAAACCTATTTTTCTCAGTACCTTACTCAGGGCTTTCGCCTGGTTACTGTGCTTTTTATACTCCTGGTGATATTTGTTCATCAGGTAGATACAATTAGGTATTCCAATAATGATTATGATAGGTGGTATCAAAGCTAACAACATGGTTATTTTATAATTTAAAAGTACCATGATACCTACAGACCATGTAGCTGCTGTTCCAATAACTATTAATGGGAAAATTAGGGCATATAAGGAACGGTAAAATAGTAAAAGGATCAGTCCGGTAACGATTATGGCAAGTAGAATAAAAAATCTTATCTCTGAAGTGACTTTAGTGACCGTTATTGTACGGATATAAGGTAAGCCCGAATAATAAAGCTTTATATTTGCAGTAGTTGAGAATTTATCAGTCAGGGCTTTTATCTCTTTAATGATAACTCGTCTTTTTACTGAATTAAGAACCCCTTGGTCAATATATACTAACAGGAGGGTAGCGCTGCTTTCCTTATTGAATAATTGTCCCTCGTAAAATTTTATATTCCTGGAAAGCGTGAGCAAGCTGTCAAGGGTTTGTTGACTGTTTAGAGTATTATCAAATAAAGGTGTTAGTATAAACTGCTTTTTTTCTTCATCCTTTACAAGCAACTGCAGCCTGGGTAATGATAATACTTCATTGATACCGTTGATCCGGGCTATTTCATTTCCCAGTTTTAAGTATTGTAAAAAGTTTTTAAGCTTGAATAAGCTGCTGTCTTTGATCCCGATGACAAAGATGTTCCCATCTTCACCAAATACTTTCTTAAACTCATTTAAAAATATGAATTGCGGGTCATCAACAGGTACAATCTTTGAATATTGGTCATAAGCAATCTTCACATCTTTTCCTTTGTAGGCCATAAAAGCTGTAACGAGCCCTAAAGCTATGATCAAAAGAAGTCTGTATTTTATAATGATATGAGCAAGCCTGGTAAACACCTGTGCCGAATGTATATGTTTATCCCGTCCCGGGTACCCGGGATGGGGAGGGATCTCTCCCCGGTGAAAATACAAAGGTAATAATTTTTCATTAAAAAAGTATTTGTATCACGTAAGGCTCCTAAGATTAACTCATCCCGGGTACTCGGGATGAATTAAAGCCCCCGAGTACTCGGGGGAAATTATTTTTAAGTATATTGTCACTTTATTCAAAACCGTTAATTAGTAGGAAAGGCACATAGGGGATTCAATCCATGCTTGAATTGCTGGTGACTTTGGAAGATAATACGGAAGCGTTTTATGAAAAATGGCTTGTATTCTCGTCAGACCACTAAACGTTGGGTTTTGTGTAAGAAAGTGGTCAACAAGTAAGGGCGATAAGCATTTAGCAATATCTAATATCCAACACCTGTACTGATAAAATCGGGATCAAATAAACAGAAACCAGTTACCAGAACCCAAAACCTACTTGCTAATACCAACATTCTTCATGACCATGCCTTTGTTGGTTTGTATTTGCAGGAAATAGAGGCCGGGAGCAAGGCCGGAAACATCCAATTCATGCGTATTGTTATTATTGGGTTTATTAACAATAACAACCTGGCCTAAAGAATTGATCATTGTTATCATGTTTAGCCGGATATTATTGGCATCAATGATCAGAACATCATTTGCGGGGTTAGGATATATTTTCAGATTGCTTAAAAGTTCAAGATCTGAAATACCAGAAATAATTACAGGTGTTTGAGCTGATTTTCCTGAACAGCCATTTGCATCTGTAACCCATACAGCATACAAGCCGGTTTGGCTGGCAATATAAACTTGTGATGTCGCTCCGATGATAATAGTATCATCATTGAAAAGCCATTGGTATGAACTGTAAGTAGTGTCAACTGTCAATACGCTATCAAATTGTTGACTTATGGATGGGGTAGGTAATGGATTTACCGCCATAACCACCACATTGGAAGTTGCTGGTGAACCTGTAGCACAGGTTAATGTAGAAGTCATTATACATGTGACACTATCTCCATTGTTTAATGCTGAAGAAGAATAGCTTGAATCAGTACCAACATTAACTCCATTGACCTGCCATTGATAAGTTGGTGTACCACCATTTGTTTGGGTGGCAGTAAATATCACATTGTCCCCTGCACATATTGGAGGATTGGGACTGGCTGATATAAGTACACTTGCCGGCAAGGATGGAGTCACCGTGATAATAACAGCATTTGACGTGGCGGGTGAACCAGTAACACACGACAGAGATGAAGTCATAATACAGGTAACAGCATCACCGTTAGTTAAGTTTGTAGTAGCGTAAGTTGGTGAATTTGTGCCTACATTTCCTCCATTTACTTGCCATTGATAAGCCGGTGTACCTCCTTCATTTGTCGGGGTGGCAGTAAAGGTTAAATTATCACCTGCACATATTGTATTGGTAGTCGAAGTTATGGAAACACTTGCAGGTGCTAAAGTATTTACCGTTACTGCCATGCTTACAGAATTCCCTGTACAGCCGTTTACATCTGTCTCTGTCACCTGTATATTGCCGCTTGTTGTATCCCAATTCACGGTAATAAGATTGGCGCCCTGACCTGAAGCTATAACAGCTCCGGGAGGTGCAGTCCAATTATAAGCTGAGCCGGCACTAAAGGTTACAGAATAAACCACACCAGGTTCATTTTCACATACAGATGAAATGCCTGTTATGGCAGAAGTTGATGGGAGTGGATTAATAGTGATTATCACATCATCAGTAGAGCTACAGGGGCCATTTGAAATCGTCCATCTTAAAGTAACAGAAGTTCCAGCAACAAGCCCGGTAACAGTAGAGGTAGAAGATGAAGGTGTTGTTATAGTAGCTGCACCGGTAACAACAGTCCATGCTCCTGTACCTGTTATTGGCGCATTACCTGTCAGTGCAGTTGAGGTTGTATCACATAGCGTCTGATCAAGTCCTGCATTAGAAGTCGTAGGCAATCCATATACATTGATGACTACATCATCAGTGGAGCTTGCACAAATACCGTTTGAAATAGTCCAGCTTAAGGTAACAGAATCATCTAAGACAAGCCCTGTTACACCGGAATTAGGTAATGAAGGTGAGGTTACTGTGGCAGTGCCTGTAACCGACCATGTTCCTGTTCCTACGAATGGTATATTACCAGCCAGTGTAGTAGTTGTTAAATTACAAATATCCTGATCAAGTCCGGCATTTGCAATATCAGGTGATCCATCTACAGTGATAACTACAGTACTAAAGGGGCTTTGACAACCGGCAACTGTTTGGGTTACATAATAAGTATTTGTGCCTGCAACAAGGGATGGGTTATAGATAGAACCTGTGCCAATCAAATTTGTTAAACCTAAATCATCGAACCATTCAATATTAGTTCCTGTCGCAGTGAGGTTAGCAGCAAAAGCTGTATCAACATCACAATAAGTGGTATCTGTTCCGGCTGCAGGCGCTGATGGTGCTCCCGGAGCTGAGACAATTAAGGTGCTGCCGGTAACCGCACAACCATTAGCATCAGACACGACTACAGGATAGCTGCCTGTGCTTAAACTATCAAAAAATCCACTGACAGAATAGTTACCGCCTCCGTCAATAGAATATTGTAATGGTGGCGTTCCACCGCTTGCAGTGATCGTGATAGTTCCATCATTTGTTCCACAAGAAGTTTCACCTGTTGTATCTTCTGTAACAATAGTGGGAGAGGGATTCGCTGTGACCACAACAGTATCAGCAGAGCTGGCACAAGAGCCATTTGAAATGGTCCATTGTAAAGTGGCAGAAGCCCCCAAAACAAGACCTGTAACACCTGATGTTGGTAATGAAAGCGTTGTAATGGCGGCTGTACCGGAAAAAACGCTCCATGCTCCGGTTCCTACCGATGGAAAATTAGCTGTTAGTGTAGTAAAGGTATCGCAAATGGCTGTATCAAGCCCGGCATCAGAAGTAGTAGGTAATTTATCTACGGTGATCGTTACATCATCAAATGAGCTGGTACAGACTCCGTTAGAAATGGTCCATCTTAAAATGGCTGAAAAGCCAATACCAAGCCCTGTAACACCTGAAGTGGGGGATGAAGGTGTTGTGATTGTAGCAGTACCTGATACCACACTCCATGCTCCTGTACCCACCGTTGCAGTATTACCTGCAAGCGCAGTTGTAGTTGCATTACAAATATTCTGATCCAGGCCGGCAGCAGATATAGTGGGTGAGTTATCTACAGTGATAACTACCAAACTATAAGGACTTTGACAGCCGCTAACTGTCTGTGTTACATAAAAATTGTTTGTGCCAACAGCAAGGGATGGGTTAAAGGTAGAACCTGTACCAACCAAATTGGTTAAACCTATATCATCGAACCATTCAATATTAGTTCCTGTCGCAGTGAGGTCAGCAGCAGAAGCTGTATCAACATCACAATAAGTTGCGTCAGTTCCTGCTGTTGGTACAGCAGGCGTAGCATTTACAGTCACAGTAACAACATCCTGATCTTCGCAGAAATTTGAGGCAATGCCCGTCACAGTATAGGTGGTTGTGGAAACCGGTGCAGCAATAACAGTATCACCTGAATTAGTATCCAGACCCGTAGATGGTGACCAGAAATAATTGTCAGCTCCATTTGCAATAAGCATCGTAGATCCTCCAGAACATAATGTATCGCCTGGAGGTGTAACCGTTACGATTGGATTGGCATTTATTGTAACAGTAACATAACCGGTATCATCCGCACAACCTGCAACGGCTGCTATTACGGTATAGGGGGTAGTAACTGCAGGAAATGCATTCACAGAGGAGCCTGTAGGTGAGCTTAAGCTTGCTGAAGGTGACCATGTATAGGATGTAAATCCCCCAGCGGCAGTTAATGTGGTGGTATCCCCATCACATATAAAAGATGAAGGACTCAAAGCAAGCGTTGGACAAGCATCAACAACATTTAATCTTACAAAAGGAGTTGAAAAGAGTAAATACCAGGTGCCGGTGCCGGCTGTATCTCTTAGGAATGATGTACCTAATGGTTGATCAATATCACTTCCTGTAGCAAAGGCAACAGTATCGCCAAAATTGGGCTGAGCAATTACTGCCAGGTAAAAATCAGGCGCCAGGGTTGGTATATTTAGAAATGGTAAAGTAATAAATCCTGTGGCAATATCGGCTTGAATAATTGTATAGCTGGCCGAAGAATCAACAGGTGTTAAGAAACCATCATATAGAAAGGCTTTAATGGCGCTGCCTGCAGTAGTAGCTGCATGTAAGAAAACAGAGACAGATGCTGCGCCCTGCGAATTAATTATTTCAAAAACATTGCCGGCTTCGTAACTATTCCCTGCTCCGTTCCAAAGACCAGCTCCCGTGTAAACCCCGTTATCTCTTGCATATACAGAATCGGATACTACAAAAAATGCTGAGTCTGAATTATCAGGTGGGAATTCTTCTGCCTGTGTTTGAGTTAAGGTAAAGTCCATTTTGTAGCTGCCACCTGGTGAAGGCGTGAAAGATGAAGTCATCGTTACTAATGAATCAGCGCCTGATGCTAATGAAGTAAGTGCAGCGCTGGATCCGGAAAAAGTACCACTTCCCGTAATATTAACATTCAGAACAACGTTGCTTTGAGCGTTAGCGCCATTATTGGCAACCCTGCCTTCAAAGGTAATAGGAACTACCTGGCTTTCTGGAATTGAAGAATAATATGGTACGGTATTTATGGCGAGATCATTATTATAAGGTGTATAAACAAAATTTGGACGAATAACAAATGCAAGTTGAAACCCACCTAAATTTTCAAGGTTATTGAACGCCCCGCCATTAATACTGGCAAAGGTTGTATTAGGTGTATAAATATTATCAGAGTAAACACCAAATAAACTGTCACTTGGAGCATTGAATGCTTCAAGCGCTACAAAATAGGTGCCTGCAGCCAGAACTAAAGGCCCCCCGTTGAT
This sequence comes from Cytophagales bacterium, assembly GCA_019456305.1. NCBI lineage: Bacteria > Pseudomonadati > Bacteroidota > Cytophagia > Cytophagales > Cytophagales bacterium. Next base: position 16,436 of record VRUD01000082.1, read on the forward strand.
TGGCAGCGTTAATATTGCAGAAGGCATATCTCCGGATGTAAGCGTATAATTACTTGATGCACCAAGCAAGGTGTTCGGTAATCCAGCTGCCATATTATAAACTACTAATCTCATAACAGCGCCAACATTACCTGATACCCAGCATGTAATACTTTTCAGATTGTCTGTCGCTTGAAGTTGGTATGTTTGTCCAAAAATGTAATCATTACTGTCACCAGCCCATAGTGAACCCGAACCAGTGCCATCATCCCTTGCATAAACGGTATCTGTTACTTCAAAAGAATTAGACAGAGTATTGTTTCCCGGAACACAATCTGTTGAGTCCTGTGTAACAATAAAATCAACATTATAAATACCTTGCCATGGTGGGGTATAAGTTGTTGATATTGTCAAATTTTGACTTGCTGCAAATGGAATGTTTACAGGGGGGGTAGAACTACCGGAAAACGAGCCATTACCTGTTATATCCACATTTAAGACGGTACCGCTTTGTGGATTAAGACCGTTATTAACAACCCTGCCCCCAAAGGTGATGGGAGCGGCATGAGCAGCGGGTGTTAAAGTATATTCCCAAATGGAAATTGAATCTAAAGCAAGCTCGTTTCCATGCTGCTTATTAATTGTAATATCGTCAACACAAAATCCATATCCCCAGTTACCAAAGTCAGCATAAAAGAACCTGATGCGTACATCATTCATATTATCATAAGCGCTTAAATCTACTGAATAAGTAGTCCAACTCTGAATTTTAGGGATAGTGAAGATTTTATTCCATATAAAACCCCCATCAGTGCTAACTTGAACATAAGTAGTATCCTGATAAATTGGAGTTGCATCATTGCTGCTGTATGAAGTAAAAGTTAAAAAATAACCTGAAAGCCCAGTAAGGTTTATGCTTGGCATTTCAAGGTAATCTGCAGATTTATTACAATTGCAGTTATCATCATTGGTAAAGGCAAATTGTGTATGAGCCGGAGGATTAAAAGAAGTGCTGCTTGCTGTGCCATTATTCCCCGTTTTAAAAAGGTCACTTCCTGCTTGCCCATAGGCAGTCCATCCTGCAGGCAAAGCGGGGATAACTATTCCCTCAAAATTTTCAGAAAAAAGCAACGCACCACACCCTTGCAGTGGAACCACCTCAATATAATTCGTTTTAGTCATAATATTTGAGCCAAATACATTGCTTACGGTCAAAGTAACCGTGAATAATCCAAGTGAATTAAAAGTTATGACAGGATTTTTAGCTGTGGAGGTATTTGGGGTACCGCCGCCACCAAAGTCCCATGACCAAGTTGCAGGAACACCTGTTGAGAGGTCTGTAAAGGTTATATCAGTGCCGTTAACAACAAAAGTAGCGCTGGCAATAAAATCAGCAAGAGGCGGCCCGGTAGCTTCACAACCATCCGATGTTTTTAAGCTTACCCTGGTAGAATTTATAAAACTATTCATTCTTGAAGCCTGGCCTTGGGTAAACACGTTGGAGCAGGCGTCATTAACATAATCCATATAGTTCATAAACATATCATCAGATCCACAGGTGTTTTGAGGGAAAGAAGGACAGCCAAAATATTCAGATAACTGGTTTGGCGTGTCTCCCACCAGGTCACTATCTGTACAATTATTTCCGGAACCTCCCCAGACATGATAAAGTCCGAACCAGTGACCAACCTCATGCGTACCGGTTCTGCCTTCATCATAGGGCCATGATGCTGTTCCTATCGTACCGAAAGTTTGATAATTGATCACTACACCATCTCTCCAGGAAGCAGTGCCGGGGAATGTAGCATAGCCTCCTAACCCTCCGCCTAAATCACAGACCCAGATATTGAGATACTTATCACGATTCCATATATTTTCTCCTCCCTGAGAGGTTAATTTAACATCATCATTGGTTGTAAAAGATGTAACCGATGTGGATGTACGGGTAATACCGCTGGTAGCAACGCCTCCGGGGTCTTTTGTGGCGAGGCAGAATTCAATTTGGGCGTCTGCAGCAATAGATTGGAAAACCGATGGTGTATTAACCGCATCGGCATTTAAACGCCTGAAATCTTCATTTAAAACATCTATTTGCGAAAGAATCTGAGCATCAGAAATATTCTCAGCGCCTGTATTGTAAACAACATGAAAGACGACAGGTATGGTTACTATTACCTGGGCTTGCTTATTCATAGACTGATTGTTAATCCATTTCTGCACCTTTGCTTCATCTTTTATCATTTTCTGTTCAAGTACGGGGTTTTGAGATTTCAGCCATTCCATATACTCAGTTGTACCACATTTTTTTATTTTTGAATTTTGATTTTTTAGTTTTGAGTTTTGACCTGCTTGTACTCCTGCACTTGCCTGAGAAGAATGGTTTTTCTTTACAGATTTTTGACCTGCCTGTGATAATTTTATACCCGGTTCATGCAGGTTTTTGAGCTTTAAACTGCTTTTGCTTATTCCGGTTATTGAGTGTTGTTTGCTGATTGAAATGGTTTTTGGTTGTTTTTTTAAACCAGGTAACGCTTTACCTGGTTGTTTTGTAATTTGCTGTTGAGCAAATATTGTTGCTGCGCTAAGAGCAAATACCAGGAATAATGATGTTTTTTTCATGATGTTGATGGTTTTTAAAAGTGTAAGGTATAAAGTATAAATTTAGATTTTTAGGTATAAAGAAAAGCATAGGTACCCGTTATTTCGGGGGTGTAAAGTTGAGAAATAATTATTAAACTATCAAATTATCTGATAAAAAAATGTGAGACGTGAGAATAACAAATAGTCTCAAATCTCATATTATACGATTATTTCACGTGCATATAGCGTTTAACTTATCATATTCGGCTACTTAATGTGTTATAAGCCTTGCTGTACTTGTGTTTTAGGCGGGGTGCTTAAACGCCCATACCTAAAAATCAAATAGTTAGATGGGCGACTTAAACGCCCATACCTATTAATTTAATTACGATTAACGTCCAACTAACTCCGCCATTTATGGCGGAGATAATCAAACTATACAAACCCTGGGCTTTAGCCCTTATACTTATTAAAACCA
>VRUD01000083.1 GCA_019456305.1 Cytophagales bacterium
ACCAGGATTTTGCTCTTGCCCTAATCCTGCTGATACAATATGTAAGCAAATTACAATTACTGACACAGGCAGTAATTGTCAAGCTGATTATTGTTATACTGCTACTGATACATCTGGAACTTTAGAGGTAACTTTTTATAATATTTCCACTTCTGATGATTCAATAACAAATGTTTACTGGGATTTTAATGATGGAACCCAAAGTATTCAATACACCGATGTACAACATATTTTCCCTACCCCTGGTCCTAATCACATAACCTATTTATATATTCAAACAGCAAGTGGTTGTCAAAGTGTTTATGTTGACACTATTCAAGTTGGCACAAATTGTGATTCAGTACCAACCGGGACCACTAACTCACAATATGAATCAAAAGACCTCACAATTAAAATTCATCCGACAATAATTCATTCTACCGCTACAGTCAAAACAAACCTCACCGAAAGACAAATTGAGATTAGAATTTACGACTTGACGGGCAGACAAGTTCGGCTAATTGAGTTAAATAATAACAGGACTTTTGATAGGAATCAGTTAAAACAGGGAATCTACATCTACAAGGTGACCGTTGATAATAAAATCATTCAGACGGGAAAATTAATATACGACTGATCGCACATACCGCCAACAAAGTGTATAGCATATTGGGCGGACATTTAAATACTTACCTTTGAGCATTTAAACGGCACTGGTTTTCGGGAGACAAATCCGTTTTCAATAATCCCAACATGCCATACACAGGCCGCTTTGCGCCATGCACTTCAAAGCTTATAAGGTAAAAACTCATCTACATTGCCTCCAAATTTATGTATCTCTCTGATTATTGACGAACTAATGCTTGTAAGGGGGGGGGATGTGATCAAAAATATAGTTTCAAGGTCTTGATTTATAGACTTGTTACCGTAGGCAATTGCATTTTCGTACTCAAAGTCAGTAGTATTTCTCAATCCTCTTAATATGAATTTAGCCCCGCATTTTTTTGCGAATTCAGCGGTTAAACCTTCGTAGGACACCACACTTACATTTTTATAATTCACAAGGGACTGTTCAATTTTAGTGATCATTTTCTCAAGGTTAAAATACCGTTCTTTTGTAGTATTTATCCCTATAGCTATGATTATTTCATCAAAAACGGCAAGGCCTCTTACCACTATATCCTGATGCCCTTTCGTAAAGGGATCAAATGAACCGGGGAATATTGCAATGTTTTTCACAATAAGTTTAATTTAAAAAGGAAATAAAGGGAATAAGGAAATAAAGGATATATCCCTATTCCCTTTATTCCCTTATTCCCTTTTAGTCGTTATGCCAGCAAATTCATCGGATGAACCCAACGCATAACCTGGAGAGTCATCCGATGATAGCCAATTTAAAAAGGAAATAAGGGAATAAAGGAATAGAGGGAATAAAGGTATAATTCTGTATACGGTTTCTCTTATTCCCTTATTTCCTTTTAGTCGTTATGCCAGCAAATTCATCGGATGACCCCAACGCATAACCCGGAGAGTCATCCGATGATAGCCAACCCTTATTTCCTTATTTCCTTATTTCCTTATTTCCTTATTTCCTTATTTCCTTATTTCCTTATTTCCTTATTTCCTTATTTCCCTATTTCCTTCCTATTCACAAAGGTGCATACTATACAAATCAAAATATTTATGATCAGGGACCTCATCAAAGTTATAGCTGAATGACAAAGATGGTGGTTTTCTACCAATGGATACATTGCGGATATATTTGTGCAAATTGTCAAATAGCTCCGAATCAGAATATATCTCACCCCAAACCATGACAGGGTCTTTTTCGGGATTGATCTTTAATTCTTCTATTACCAGCATTACATAATAGATGAAATCCTCAGGGTTTGTAAATAAGTAAGTATTACAAAATTCCAGTTTTTTATTTTTAGTTACAATAATCGTTACATATGAGTTGTCAACTTTGATAAACATGTTTTTGATATTTGTATTTCCACCAACATGTATAAAACCTTCTATCAATGGGCAGGTTTGGTGCATAACTTCGATTGTTTTACTAGGATATGCTGAGATAAACCAGTTGATGATCTTATTTTCTGCAGCAAAAATGTTTACCGCATCAGATTGGATATGCTTGTAATAAAATATATTCTCATATTGATTTATGTCACAATTAAGACTTAAATATTCCTGGAGATTTTCTTTTTTAAATAAAGAATTTGGGATCAGCGTGAATTTTTGATTCTTCACTCCGAGCTTTACAGATTTCCAGAAACCAACCCCCAGAAGATTATGGTTATTAAAAATATGGTGGAGTTGACCGGTTAACTGGTCGGGTAACATGATAGATGAAAAAGTATAATCTTCTAAATACAGACATTTGTTTTTAGCGGGATCAGTGATGCAAAACATAAAATCACTATCACCTATCATGAAAGAGAGATGGTATTGAGCTATTTGATCAATATCAAGATTGTCATCCTGTATCTTCTGGTTAAGCCGGTAATTTGCAATATGTGATTCCAAATTGATTTTGAGTTTATTAGTATAACGAAAAAGTGCATGGTTCATGGCATGGCAATCTCACTATGCGCTATACTCCATTATTCCCAATTTCCTGACGTTGTTACATCTGTCATGGAACCTATCTTTAAAGCATTTTCACTATTATTACGTCTTCGTTTGGGATTAACAGGGTCACTGTCTCTAACTTCAAAAACCTCTACCAATACACCGCTTTTGCTAATTCTGTCAGCAAATATATCAAATTTTTTCCCACTACTTTCTGGGATGAGGAGAAGTGTCACAGGGTCGAAGTCGGGGTATTTTTCTTTACTAAACAAAGAATCTCTGACCGGTACTACTGCCAGGGTATCCTTTTCAACAACGATACTATCAGCGCCATATGTGAATGTAATAATACGCTCTTTTCTTTCGGTGATGTAAAAGTTACCATTTTTTACAAAATCTATCAATTTATCCCACCTTTCAGCATATTCGCCATTTACCGACATATATGCAATCTGCGCATCACGTATGAGTTTAAGTTTATCTATTACTTTTTCTTCAATTGCTTCAATTAATTTTTGTTCCTGAATTGGTTTGATGATTATATAAATCAAATAACAGCAGATGAGTAAAATGAAGGGGAAAAAGAGGTAACTAAGTAACTTGTTTCGTTTTAAAGTAAATATTAAAGCAATATTGGTATATTTAGAAATGGAAGCTTTTCCCTCTGTCTTTTCAAGCAGCTTGTTTAAAATAACCGTTAAAAATATATATAGAAAAGGTGAAATAATTCCTGCAATGATACCGAAAATAGTTCCCATCACTTCACTGATCACACTGTCCAACTTATTAACAACTAACATTCCAGCAATAACACCTACCAAAACAACCACCACCAGTGCTACTGCAGGACGTAACACAGTGCCAACAGAATTGCTGATAATAATTGCAACAAAAATACCGGCCAAAATCCCGGAAACAGTACCTATAAGAATTCCCACAGCATTTCCGGTCGGGATCCCAACAATAATCCCGGCTAAAATTCCGGATAAAATGCTGTTTGCCATCCGGTTTTTTTCAATTTCCTGTAAAATTAGATCACGCATAGAAATTAATTTTTGGCAAACTTAAATTATTTTATCACAATAATTCTTTTTTAGGCTCCCAAAAGTGTTCATTAAAATTTACTACCCGGTTGTTTTCTATTATTATTCCTTCTTTTTCAAGCAATTCCTTCATTGTATCAGGTGTTTCAAAATGATGCTTGCCCGTTAACAAACCATTTCTGTTTACAACCCTGTGTGCCGGCACATCAACTTCACTATGCGATTTATTCATTGCCCACCCTACCATCCGGGCACTGCTTTTCAGCCCTAAATATTCAGCTACGGCACCATAAGAGGTTATCCGCCCTTCCGGAATAAGTTGTACGACCTGGTAAACATCTTCGAAGAAGTTTTTTATTTTCAAAATAAATAAATTGGCGGAGAGAGGGGGATTCGAACCCCCGGTACCCGTTGCCAGGTACGGCAGTTTAGCAAACTGCTCCTTTAGACCACTCAGGCACCTCTCCTTATTATAAAGTTGAGTCCACTCCAAAAAGTCAATTTTCGCCACAAAAGCACAAAAACACAAAACCCCACAAAAGTTATTTGATTGATTTTCAATGCTTTGTGGGATTTAGTGCTTTGGTGTTTTAGTGGCATTTTTTCTTTTTTAACTTTTTGGAGTAGACTCAAAGTTTAATCATCAGAGCGGTCCGGACGAGACTCGAACTCGCGACCCCGTGCGTGACAGGCACGTATTCTAACCAACTGAACTACCGGACCTTATTAAATGTAAACTATAACTTTTTATTTGTCTAAAACATTGCAAAGTTACAGTTTTAATCCATTAAATACAATACCTTTGAAAATTATTTTTTTAATCTTAAATTTGCAGTTTTAAAAATGTACTTTTTATTTATATCTCTTTTTATACAATGCATTTAGATTTCGAAAAGCCGATTATTGAGCTTGAAGCCAAATTAGCAGATATGAAATTGTTAGCTGAAGAAAACAATGTTGATCTTACACCAGCCATGAAATCTTTGGATGAACAGATCAGGAAATTAAAGAAAGAGACCTTTCAGAATCTTACTCCATGGCAGCGTGTACAACTGGCACGCCATGCTGACAGGCCTTACACTTTAGACTATATTCATGCCATTGCTGATAGTTTTATTGAATTGCATGGGGATCGAAATTTTAAGGATGATAAAGCAATGGTTGGTGGATTTGGCCAGGTTAAGGGAAAAACCATTATGTTTATTGGTCAGCAGAAAGGGAGAACAACAAAACAAAGGCAGATGCGGAATTTCGGTATGGCAAACCCGGAAGGTTATCGTAAAGCGATAAGATTAATGAAGCTGGCGGAAAAATTTAATAAGCCTGTTGTAACATTGATAGATACTCCGGGTGCTTATCCGGGAATGGAAGCCGAAGAAAGAGGACAGGCAGAAGCTATCGCAAGAAATATCCAGGGAATGAGTATGCTAAAGGTGCCTGTAATATGTATTATTATTGGAGAAGGGGCTTCCGGAGGCGCTTTAGGAATTGCAGTAGGTGATAAAGTTTTCATGCTGGAAAATACCTGGTATTCTGTTATTTCCCCGGAATCATGCTCCTCCATACTCTGGAGAAGCTGGGATTATAAAGAACAAGCTGCTGAAGCGTTAAAACTAACAGCGCAGGATATGCTAAAATTTAACCTTATCGATGAAATTATCAAAGAGCCATTAGGCGGTGCTCACACAGACCCGGTAAAAATGGCAAAAACCCTTAAAAAAGTAATTCTGGATAATATTGCAGAACTCAGCCAACTGTCTCCTGAACAAAGAATTAAAAATCGTATGGAAAAATTTGATGCTATGGGAGCGATCAAAAATTGATAAAGACTCCAAATAATCAATCAATGAACCTTTACGTCATCAATACCGGTTTTTTTAAGTTAGACGGGGGCGCTATGTTTGGCGTTGTCCCGAAATCTTTATGGCAAAGGGCTAACCCTCCTGATGATAACAATATGTGCTCCTGGGCGCTTCGCTGCCTGTTAATTGAAGATGGAGATAAGCTCACACTGATTGATAATGGAATAGGCAATAAACAAAGTGAAAAATTTTTCAGCTATTATTATATGCATGGCGAAGATTCCCTGGAAAAATCGTTAAATAAAGCAGGATTTTCACCCGATGATATTACTGACGCCTTTTTGACTCATTTACATTTTGATCATTGTGGCGGTTCTTTGAAGTATAACGGAAGCAAAATTGAACTAACGTTTAAAAATGCAACATACTGGTCAAATAAAGCACATTGGCATTGGGCTTCCCATCCAAATGCAAGGGAAAAAGCGAGCTTTTTGAAAGAGAATATTTTACCTATTGAAGAAAGCGGCCACTTAAAATTTGTAAGCCCACCCAGCCCCCCTAACAGCCCCCCTAAATCCCCCCAAAGGGGGGACTTTCCCACCACACTTCCCAAAGGGAAAGGCGATGGCAAAGTCCCCCCTTTGGGGGGATTTAGGGGGGCTGTGGATTTAGGGGAGGCTGTATTCTTCGCAGACGGACATACCGAAAAAATGATGATACCCCTGATCCGTTATAAAAATAAAACCATAGCCTATATGGCAGATCTTATTCCATCAGCAGGACATATTCCCATACCCTATGTGATGGGTTACGATGTACGTCCGTTACAAACTATGAAAGAAAAGGAGATATTTCTGAATAAAGCCGTGGAAGAAGAGTATATTCTATTTTTTGAGCATGATCCGGTAATTGAATGTTGCACATTACAACAAACAGAGAAAGGGGTACGTGTAAAAGAAACTTTTTATTTAAAGGATATTTGAATAAGTACAAATTCGTCCTTCGTCATTCGTACTTCGTCACTCTTTATCATAAACCTGTCTTCCTGAACTGCTTACACCTTTGATGAGTAGTTTTCCTCCCTCTTTAATATGATTTTTAGTGTATTGTTTTCCCCATACGAATATGAGCCCTGAACCGCTGGTCAGATCAAAGCTCAGATCTTTCAGATCATGTTTAAGCTGCATTTTGATCCTGCCTGACGAACTTTGGAATTCAGAATCGCCTGTAAGTATTACCGATATGCCTTCTATACTACCCGATGAAGTTCTTAATTTCGAGCTGCCCCTGGTATTTTCCAGATGAAGCCCCCCTGACGAACAATTAGCGTTAATGTTACCTTTAATATTATTAAACCGGACTTTACCTGATGAAGCAATACTAAGTATATTACCTGTTATACTGTACAAATTTTGCCTTCCAGAGCTTGTTTTTACATCCAAATTTCCTGTCAAATCAGTGACTTTAATATTGCCTGATGATGCAGAAAGATGAGGATTTGTCTGGATATTTTTTATAGTTATACTGCCTGAACTGGTTTCAAGGGTAAATTTTTCTCCTTTTAAACCTTCTGCGGTGATGTTGCCGGACTTGTTATGAACTAAAAGGTTAACATTTTTAGGTACAGTAAAAGTTAATTGGCCATCAATATTGTCCAAATTGTTTGGCGCTTCTATCCATACCTTTACAGTGGACCCGTTTTGATTGTGCATAATTTTGAATTGGTCTTTTTCCTTTGAACCTCCTTTGATATCGCCAGAACAAGAAACACTATTTCCACCACCTGCTTTAATTTTTACCTCACAAAAAGCTCCTTTTATATCCAATTCCTTTACACCACTATAAGAAAATTCGGCATTTATAATAAATTGTTCTTGTGCTGAACAGGTATAAGTGAGTAGAGCACAGAAAGTTACTGCGATGAAAATGCCTTTTATATTTTTCATAAGAATTAGCATTTAAAATTTGAGTCCACTCTAAAAAGTCTTTTTTGCCACAAAAGCACCAAAACACAAAATTTCACCAAAAATTAACTGATTGATTTTCAGCATTTTGTGGGATTTGGTGTTTTGGTGTTTTAGTGGCATTTTTATTTTTTTGACTTTTTAGAGTGGACTCAAATTTTATTTCTATTAATATTTTTTGGAAATTATTAGCAAAGGTAGTAATTTTTTTGAAAGATATTATTAATAAAGTATTTTATTTTTTGTAAATTTGAGGATAAATTACTTATCACTTACCATAAAAAGTTAAAGTATAATATAAAAAATATATTACAAATGAACTATTTAGACAGAATTACTATTGACCCGCAAATCTGCCATGGTAAACCATGTATAAGAGGAATGCGTTGGCCGGTTGAGGTTGTTTTAGATATGCTTTCATCTGAAATGACAATCAAAGAGATTCTTACTGATCATCCTGAACTTGAAAAACAAGATATTCTTGCTAGTCTTAATTATGCAAAGTTATTGGCATCAGGTAAAAATTTAAGTGAAATCATCGGATGAAGTTCCTTCTTGATGTACACATATCATATAAGATTGCAAAATTTTTAATTGCACAGGGTCATGAAGCAGTGCATTTGAATTTTGTTCTTGATAAAAGTTCAACCAAAGATGATAAAATTAGTGAGTATGCTGATCGAAATGATTATGTTTTAATATCTAAAGATTCTGATTTTAAAGATAGCTTCTTTTTAAACAATACGCCTAAAAAGTTAATAAAGATCAGTCTTGGCAATGTTTCTAATAAAGAATTACAAGATTTACTAAAAAATAACTTAAACCTTATTACTAAAGTTTTTGATAAGAGTTGCTATTTAGAATTAAATAAAGGTGGATTTGCAGTAATAATTGAAAAATAAATAGAGTTAATCAATCAATTATAATATCAATAATTCAAACTTGTACCATGCATTCATTCAACCATGCAACCATGCAATCATGCTTCCATGCTAATTTTTACTTTTTAATTGAACTATGAGTGCCAATACTAATATAACCCACAAGATAAAAACCCCCACCGGCACCAAACTATCTTGCAAAGGCTGGATACAGGAAGCAGCTTTAAGAATGCTGCATAACAACCTTGATCCGGAAGTAGCTGAAAGGCCGGAAGACCTCATTGTCTATGGTGGAACCGGGAAAGCTGCCCGAAACTGGGAGGCGTTTGACCTGATCGTCAAAGCATTGAAAGACCTTGAGGATGATGAAACGCTGCTGGTACAATCGGGTAAAGCTGTAGGGATACTCCCTACCCATAAAGATGCTCCTCGTATCATTATCTCCAATTCAATGCTGGTGCCGCACTGGGCTACCTGGGAACATTTCAGGGAGTTGGAAGCCAAAGGACTTACCATGTTCGGACAAATGACGGCCGGGTCATGGATATATATCGGTTCTCAGGGTATCGTGCAGGGAACTTATGAGACTTATGCTGAACTTGCCCGGCAGCATTATAACAATACGCTAAAAGGGACTTTAAACGTTACAGCAGGCTTGGGGGGTATGGGCGGAGCTCAACCGCTTGCAATAACAATGAACGAAGGTGTTTGCCTCGTAGCAGAAGTTGAGAAATGGCGTATTCAAAAGAGATTGGATATCCGCTACCTGGATAAAATGACATATTCTGTAGACGAAGGGATTGATTGGGCGCTGGCGGCAAAAGAAAAAAGCAAGCCAATATCAATAGGGGTTTTATGCAATGCGGTAGAATTATTACAATGCCTTCTTGATAGAAACATTACGCCCGATACCTTGACCGACCAAACCTCAGCGCATGATGAGTTGAATGGCTATTTTCCGGAAGGTTTAACTGTAGCAGAAGCAAAGATACTCAGAGAAAAAAATCCTAAGCAATATATTGATCGCTCATTAGATACTATTTCGAAGCATGTAAGATTAATGCTTGACCTGCAAAAGTTAGGTGCCGTTACATTTGACTACGGTAATAATATCAGGGGACAGGCAAAAGACCAAAGAGGTGTGAAAAACGCATTTGATTTCCCCGGTTTTGTGCCTGCTTACGTCAGGCCTTTATTCTGCAAAGGAAAAGGCCCTTTTCGGTGGGCTGCATTGTCAGGAGACCCGGATGATATATATGAGACAGACAGAGTGATCTTAGAGTTATTTCCTGAAGATAAACCGTTGGCAAGATGGATAAAGTTAGCACAGGAGAAAATAGCTTTCCAGGGTTTACCGTGCCGTATCTGCTGGTTAGGACAGGGAGACAGGGAAAAAGCCGGCCTGGCTTTTAATAACCTGGTGAAAGAAGGGAAAGTAAAAGCGCCCATCGTAATTGGCAGAGATCACCTGGATACAGGTTCCGTTGCGTCTCCAAACAGGGAAACTGAAGCGATGAAAGATGGCTCTGATGCCATTGCAGATTGGCCAATTTTGAATGCTTTGATAAATACTGCAGGAGGAGCAAGCTGGGTATCGGTTCATCATGGGGGAGGGGTAGGGATAGGCTATTCTATTCATGCCGGGATGGTGATTGTTGCAGATGGTACGGAAGATGCTGATGCGAGGTTAAAAAGGGTATTGCATAATGACCCGGCTACTGGAATTATCCGTCACGCTGATGCCGGTTATGATATTGCGAAGGATGCTGCACGGAAGTTTAGATTGGATTTAACGGAAAGGTTGAAAGGTTGAATGGTTAGGAGGCTTTGAAAAACTAAATTGAAAATAAAAAAATGCCATCTCGCCTGTCCCGATCCTATCTGGGAGTACTCGGGATGAAACTTAGTGTCTTTCTTGCTCCGATCCTGTAGGGGGTGTCTTTGTGGCATGTTTTTTAAAGGTTCCTTTTATTTAACCACCTTAACCAAATAATAACTTTTCTTTCCTTTCTGTACAAGTATATATTTATCTTGTAGTAATTCAAGGGCAGCAGCCTGACCAGGGTCCGATATTTTGGTTTTGTTGATACTGACTCCACCGCCCTGGATCATTCTCTTTGCCTCTCCTTTTGAGCTAAATATAACTCCTTTTGTGGTAACCGAGAGAAAGTCTATTATGTTAGCAACGTTTTTTAGATCTGATCTGTTAATTTCAACCCGGGGTACACCTTCCAATACAGACAAAAGCATATCCTCTTTAAGTGTTTTTAATGTATCAGTTGTTCCTGTTCCAAAAAGAATTTCAGATGCTTTTATTGCATTGTTCAAATCTTCTTCTGAATGTACCCTAATGGTAATGTCTTTCGCCAATGCTTTCTGCAATATCCTTTGATGAGGCGCTTCTGCATGTTGTTTTTCAAGTTCTATGATCTTCTCTTTAGGTAAAAGTGTGAAATACCTGATCAATTTACCGGCATCTTCATCTGAGCAGTTTAGCCAGAACTGGTAAAATTTGTAGGGAGAAGTCATTTTCGGGTCTAACCAGATATTCCCTTCCTCAGTTTTTCCAAATTTTGTGCCATCTGCTCTCGTTAATAAAGGACAGGTTAGTCCGAAAGCAATTTTTCTCAATTTTTTTCTGATCAGTTCTGTTCCGGCAGTGATATTTCCCCACTGATCAGAGCCTCCCATCTGCAGGATGCAATTTTTTTCCTCTAGCAGCCACAGGAAATCATACGCTTGCATCAAAATATAATTAAATTCTGTAAATGAAATATCTCCCTTTTTCAAGCGGTCTTTTATAAAACCTTTACTTAGTAAATAGCTAACAGTCAGGTATTTCCCGGTATCGCGTAAAAAAGTCAAAGTATTGATACTTTTAAACCAATCGTAATTGTTGAGGATCTCTGCTGAATTGCTCCTGGAATTGAAATCCAGGAATTTGCTTAATTGTTTTTTAATGATTTCCTCGTTATTTTTAAGTATTTCAGGGTCTAGGAGTTTTCTTTCTGTGTCTTTTCCGGAAGGATCACCGATCATACCTGTTGCTCCTCCTATTAATGCAATGGGTTTATGACCTGCCCTTTGAAAATGCAGCAGCAGCATGACAGGAGCAAAATTGCCAATCGTCAAAGATGGAGCGGTAGGGTCAAAACCGATATAACCGGCAGCTATTCCTTTTTGGAGCGCTTCTTCCGTGCCGGGCATCATGTCGTGGATCATGCCTCGCCATTTGAGTTCTTCTATGAAGTTCATCCTAATTCTTTTCAATATTTCAAAATTTCGTTTAACCCGATAATAATTCCTTATCTTTGTTTGCTCGTTTAAAAGATCGGATATATTCCATTCTTTTTAACTCATCCAGAAACCTTATTAAAGCTGCTTCTAATATCTGATTTTTATTTTTATTTAATTTTCTTGCGTAATAATCCAGCTCATTCAATAAATCCTTTGAAAGTGAACTGGTAAAAACCATAGTATTTTTCATAATAATATTTTTAAGATATATTTATGAAATAAAAATACGAAAGGTATTTAAAATTCTAAAATAATTCTTTAATATATTTTATTATTATATTTGCAAATAATCTGTTAACAACATTACTTCATAATAAATGACAAAAGAAGAAACAATGGTTTGGGAAATCTTCAGACTCTGCGATGAATATGTATGGATAGACGATTTCGTTGAATTTGAAGACAAATTCGCCAGAATTACAAAACAATCTGGAATAGACCTTCACAAAATCTATTATGGTAAAAGTTATTCAGAAATGAAAAGAACTTATGCTCGGTATAATGAATTGAATAAAAAAAATCTGCAAAAAAGACGGGAGACTATTAATTGATTATGAGAGGCAAGTGATGAAAGATACAACTTACTTTTTGCCAAGAACAAAAATTGATATAATAGAGGAAAATCCACCAATACCCAAGACACTTGCTGGAAAGGGTTGATTTAGATACGCACAGACAATTGATGCACCAATAAAAAGAATTGAAAGAATGAATCCTAAAATTTGACCTCTACCCGATCTTTTAATATCCGAATTGACAATTTTACTATTAATTTCACTTCTGTCATCGGCATTATCTTCAGCCATCGCCAAAATTCTATCTGCAGCTCCAGGTAATATTTGCTCATAATGACCATAAGCTGCTGGCGGAGGTAAGGGGCCCGAAAAACTACTGCTAAATATCTCTTGGCGAATCTCAACACTGACAGCTTGAGCAACTGTTTTTAATTGCTCGACAGAAAAATTCTTAAATTTCGGATTTTTCTTTAAATCCTCAACGACCTCATCTAAATTAACTACCTCTAATTCCGAGCGCGCATCGTCTTGGGCGTGATTTTTATCATCTTTCTTAACAATTTTATTCATCTATGATCAAGGATCATCAGGATACTTTTGTGGTATGTTTTCCCCTTGACTTTAATATTTTTTCATTTTCCTTTTCAAACTTCTTAAAGGAAATCCACAAATCTTGACCTACCAGATCAAAATCTGTCTTCATTGCCTTGGTATCTGCCTCAAAGGATAAATCAATGTAAATATGTCGTGAATTATACAAGTCAAACAAACTTCCTACTCCATCCCAAAAAGACGGTCTTCTAAAGAAATAACCTGACTTTTTTATATCTTTTGTAACTATCATAAGTAACTATTTACGATTGCAATAATACAACTTTTTACGAAATTACAAACTCTAAATATAAATATTATTAATAATTTGTAAAATTAATTTTACCAGGACGATGCTTTACTAAATTTATGATATTATTTAGAATATTGACAGTTGAGAGTATGCAGTTGTTAAAAATTGCCTACTGTCAACTGTTAATTGTCTACTTTTTCACAGCTTCTTTTACCTTTTCCCACTCTATTCCAATACTTTTTTCTTCAAAATCATCAGGTATTTTATATTCAAGCGAGGCTTTTATCCTTGAATTGTTATGAGGGTGGGTCATCAAAAATTCCAGCTTTTCATCAATGCTGCCTTTTTCTCTTGAGATCTTTAAAAAAAAGCTGGCAATTACTTTCGGGTTAATATTCGAATTAACCAATAATTCCATCGCGTACTTATCAGCTTCTCTTTCTTGTTTGCGGTCAAAAATCGTGGAGGTAGCGGTTTTACTAATTTCCTTTAAAATAATATTGTCATTACCGGTAATGATAGTGAAGAGAATATTTAGTCCTAATTCTTTGGCTAATTTTTTTACAACGTGGCGGTTTTCAACATGCCCTATTTCGTGGGCCAGAATAGCAGCTAATTCTTCAGGGGTTTCAATAAATTCAATCAGGCCTGAAAGAATAAATATGTTACCCCCCGGTATTGCAAAAGCATTGACGGCCGGGTTATCTATCACCCTGATCTTGTAATCATAATCCGTAACACCAACGGCATCTATCAGTCTGGTTTGAATGATAAATATTGCAGAATCAACTTTTGATGAGTTGAGTTCATTATCAGAAGACAAGATTATTTCAGCCAGCAGGTCGCCTAACTTTTCTTCTTTTTCAATAGGTATATCAATATCAAAATTTATCTTTTCAGGAAAAATTGGCACATATACCAGTACTGCCCAAATTATCCCGAAAATCGCTAACAGTATACCAAGATCAATTAGAATAGACCTTCTCATAGGATTTACGATTTAGTTTTGCATTGATTCACAAATACATGATTGCCGATTGAAGACTGCCTACTGATGCTTTATTGCGATATAAATATCGCGTTACAAATTGCCTATTGCTTACTGCCTATTACCTACTGATCCAGGTGGCAGGTTTACAATTTCCTTTTGGGTTGTTCCCTTATCTAAAAACACCTGGTGAAAAGCGATTTTACCAAAGAAAATGAAATAATACATACGGCCCTTCCTGGCTTGAACGCAGGCAACAATACTAAAAATAAAATAAATCAGATTAGCGATGAAAACCATGCCAATATATCCCCAAAACAGATCAGTTAGCTCAACCGATTGAAAGAAATATATCCTGATAGCCCAAAATACAGCTCCAATATTTAAAATACTGGTTGGAAATTGAGAATATAATGATTGCAGCGAATGAAAATGAACAAATAAACTTTTTGATCTGTTGATAAAATAATAGATGATTGCCGCAATCAGGTTTATAATAGGTAGGGGCAGACCTGCAGCGATTGCGGCAAACATCATCAGATATGCACCCATTGCGTCTTCCTTTTCCCTTTCAGGGATTTCATCGGGTTGAGGGACAGGAAGATATTTTGGTGTTGAAGTCATGAAATTTATATAGTGTGTCTACTTAATATAAAGAAATTTCTTAAACTGAACCCACGAGGTTTCAAAAACCTCGTGGGTTTTAAATATAAGATAAAACAAAATTCAATAGATAAGTTGGTTTAAAGACAGGCATTATTTTCCTGAAAATGGAGGATAATCGTCCGTCATAAAGCTAAGGTATAAATTGACACGGGTTATCCACCTTATTGTTCCTACATTGAATTCATGCCATGATTGGGGGTAATTACCAGTGAAAAGCACAGCCCACCATGCAAGGAACATTAGAATTGTTGTCCAAAGAAACCTGAAATACCAAATTAAAATATGCGGTAATGCACAATAAATCCCTCCAAAGAAAGCTTTCAACAACAAAGTACCCCTACTCAGACTTTCGGGATATGGCATTTCAAACGTTGTAAATTCATCGGTACCTTTTACTCCAAAAGCAGGGTAGCCATCGCTTAAATTGTAAACTCTGGCTGTAAGTCTTAAAGACCATCTCTGTAATCCTACCTGAAATTCATAAAAACTTTGTGGATACCTTCCTGTAAAAAGAATAGCCCAAAAAGCAATGAATGTCAAAATACTTGACCAGATGCTTACAAAAATTAAAAGGAAATAATGAGGTAGTATAATATATATACCACCAAATAATGTTCTTAAAAGCAATTCCCCCCGGGAATAGCTTTCCTGATGTTTAATTGTTAGTTCCATGATTTTTCTTTTTTAGTTAATAATAAATTTAAGACGGGCAAAGGTAGAAAAAAGATATTTTGATATACAATTTTTTACATATATTTTTTTATTTTAGATTTACGATTTAGATTTACGGTTTAGATTTATAAAACATACGTAAATTGTCACTCCTAAATCGTAATTCTTAAATCGCAAATCAAATGCATACCCCGGAAAAAATCTTATCTGAACTAAAAAGTAAAAAATACGCCTCCGTCTATTTCCTCCAGGGAGAAGAGCCATATTATATTGATTCAATTTCTAATTATGTAGAGAACAATGTGCTAAGCGAATCAGAAAAAGACTTCAACCTGTTCATCTTGTATGGCAAAGATGTGGATATGAGTATGGTGCTAAGCAATGCCAGGCGCTTTCCAGTGATGGCACAAAGGCAAGTAGTGATCGTAAGAGAAGCACAGGAAATAAAAGATATTGTAAAAGAAACCGGCCAAAAACAATTAGAAGCATACATACAAAAACCGCTGCAATCTACTATACTCGTATTTTGTTATAAGAAACTATTAGATGGAAGGAAAAGGATCGCACAAAAGTTAAAGGAGCTTGACCTGTTAGTTCATTCTAAAAAAATATACGACAATCAAATACCCGGCTGGATAACCAGCTATCTTAGGTCAAAGGGCTTTAGCATTAATACCAAAGCCACTATAATGCTTGCTGAGTTTGTTGGCAGCAATTTAAGCAGGCTTGCAAATGAAATAGACAAACTATTAATTAACTTAAAGGAAAAAACTGAAATTAACGAGGACATCATTAACAGATATATTGGCATCAGCAAAGAATACAACGTATTTGAATTGCAAAATGCATTAATAAAAAAAGACACTTATAAATCAAACCAGATCGTTAATTATTTTGACGCTAATCCTAAGAAAAATCCTGTGATACCCATCATTTCAATTTTGTTTCAATTCTTTACCAAGGTGATGTTAGTTCACCAATTCAGCCCCCCTAACAGCCCCCCTAACAGCCCCCCTAAATCCCCCCAAAGGGGGGACTTTCTCACCCCGCTTGCCAAAGGCAAAAGCGATGGCAAAGTCCCCCCTTTGGGGGGATTTAGGGGGGCTGTTGTTAGGGGGGCTGATCTTGCCGGGTTATTAGCTGTAAACCCTTATTTTATAAAGGATTATCTTTTAGCAAGTAAAAATTATCCACTTACTAAACTTACCAGAATAATTCACCACTTCGCACAGGCTGATCTGCGGGCAAAAGGAATAATTGGAGGCAATATTTCTGAAGGGCAAATATTGAAGGAGTTGGTTTTTAAGATTTTGCATTAAGAGCGCCTCAAAAACTATTTATTTTTGAGTTTTTAGAGGTGCACTTAACATAATTGCTCATGAAATTAAATTGTATATTACTTGTTTTCATCTTCATATCTGTGAGCTCATACCCGCCTGCCAAAGCCTTGGCGCAGGCAGGTGGGCAGATTGAGGCAGTGCAAAATCCCGATAAAATCCGGAGCGATACTGCTATAGCAAATAATTATTTCAAAATGGCCGATTCCCTCCTAAAACATGCTCAATACGACAGTTCCATATCATATTTTAAAAAAGCAAGTATTATCTGGGAAAGAAGAGCCCGGGAAGCAGATTCCTCTTTCTATTCCACAAATCAGAAAACCACTACATCACAAAATAATAAGGGAGTGAGGTATTGGGAAGAGTATGTGAAATGTCATTTACATATATGCCAAAATTATATGTTAAAAGCAGAATATAACATTGCCTTAGAAGAATTAAATAGAGTGTTGGCAGTAGGATTGCAAAAATTAGGAAATAAAAATACGGTTGTTGCAGGTTGTTATAATCAATATGGAGAAATTTACCGGTATAAAGGCGAATATGATAAGGCCCTTGAAAATTACCAAAAAGCTTTGAACATAGCGGTTAAGTTACATGGCAGCAAACATCCATATTCGGCTATATCCTATAATAACATTGGACTTATTTATGATGCACAAGGGGATTACTACACCGCATTGGAATATTATCAACAAGCCTTTAATATTTTTTTAAAAACACTTGGCCCGGATCATCTTTATTTATCTTACAGCTATGGAAACATAGGAAGTAGTTATTATGACCTGGGCGATTATAAAAAAGCGCTGGAATGTTTTCAAAAAGCATTATCTATAAAATTTAAAATGCTGAGTGAGCATCATCCCAGTATTGCTTTAAGCTATAATAACTTAGGAAATGTTTATGCTGAAAAAGATGATTTTTTTAAAGCAATGGAATATTATCAAAAATCGTTATCTATAAAATTAAAAACCCTTGGTCCAAATCATCCTTCACTGGTTTATAATTATATTAACATAGCTGAATTGTATCAAGATAGCAAAGAATATTTCAAAGCATATCAATATTATGATAAAGCATATAAGATCGTTAATAATATATTTGGAAGTTTTCATCCATTAATGGGTACTATATGTATTAGTTTGGGAAATTTTCATTCAAAGCAAGGTGAACATCTTCCTTCCCCTATTAATCGTGAGGAATATTATGGAAAGGCATTAACATATTACCAGAAAGCCATACAATCTTTGTTCAGGGGTTTCACTGATAGTACAATCTATGTCAACCCGGTAATCCCTGAGAGCTTTAAAAGTAAAAAAGAGCGGGAGGCGTTTAGGAAGAAAATTAATTCTATGCCGGTCTTGCTGGATGCGCTGGTTGGAAAAGCCGAGGCATTTTATAATATATGGAAAATAAAAAAATGAAACTAATTTTATTCATATGAATAATGAAATTAAATTGTATATAATATTGATTGTTTTCATCTTCATATCTGTGATATCATATAGCCAGATTGAGGCAGTGCGAAATTCCGATAAAATCCGGAGCGATACTGCTATAGCAAATGTTTATTTCAAAAAAGCCGACTCCCTTTCCAAAGCTGCTCAATATGACAGCACAATTTACTATTACGAAAAAGCAGGGAACATTTACCAAAAATTAGCAGCAAAATCCACCGTTCCATTGGACAAGAGGGAGCTAGATGAAGTTTATCTAAAATGTTTAAACAACATAGGTAATAATTATAGAATAAAGGGAGAATATAATTCTGCCATTGAATATCTAAACCAAGCTATTTATTATGAAAAAATATATATTTACTCTAATACAAATATGGAAAATAGTTCCCGTCTTTTAGAAATTGCAAAAACCTATCTTATTTTAGGCGTTGTTTATTTACACAAGGGATCGTATGTCGATGCCATATCCTGTTTTAACACATCATTGGCTATAAAAATACCTCAGCTCGGCAGAGAACATCCTTCAGTTGGCGCTACCTATATTAACATAGGAATGTTTTATAATGACAAGGGTGACTATGGCACAGCCATGGACTATTATCACCAGGCATTGAGAATGTTTCTTAAAACTCTTGGCAAAGAACATCCTTTTGTGGCTTATAGTTATAATAATATAGGAAATACTTATTTAAGTCTGGGTGATTATGACAGGGCAATGGAATATCTTCAACAAGCGATGACTATTAAACTTAAAACACTTGGTAATGATCATCCTTCTGTAGCACGCAATTATACCAATATTGGTAATGTTTACAGGAACAAAGGTGAAACTGACAAAGCGGTGGAATATCATCAGAAATCATTAAATATAAATCTTATAACCCTTGGTAACAACCATCCTTCTGTGGCAACATGCTACACTAATTTGGGAGATGTTTATTCAGATAAAGAAGATTATACCAGGGCTATGGAATTTCAAAATAAAGCAATGGAGATATTTAAGAATGTTTTTGGTAACTATCATCCACATGTTGGCTTGGTTTACAACAGTATGGCAGCTATAGTTGTTGAACAAAATAAATTAGATAGCGCTCTTATTTTTTATCAGAAAGCTATAAGGTCTTTAGTTAAGGATTTTGACATACCAAACCCTGATACGGTCGTTCCTCTCTACAGATTAAACATTTATTTTAATCCTGTAATACCTACTCAATTTAAAACCAAAGAAGATCGTGATAAATTTTTAGGAACAATAAATTCAATGCTTTATTTGTTAGATGCGTTGGTTGGGAAGGCAAATACGTTTTACAGCAGATGGGAAATGGAAAATGAATAACTACTATGAAATACTTTTTAAACATACTTATCCTTATTATAAGGGCATCTCTAAAAACTACACCATACATTCCCCTCTATCAAGAGGGGCAAGGGGTGTGTTTTAAAAAAT
>VRUD01000084.1 GCA_019456305.1 Cytophagales bacterium
AAAAAAGGCAATAAAGTAGCTGTAGATGGCAAGCTTATTAACCGGAATTATGAAGATAAGGAAGGCATTAAGCGCTACGTCACTGAAATTTTAGTGAATGAATTTTTAATGCTGACACCAAAAGCTCAACCAGTCAGCTAAAAATAACATTCATTGTATCTCAACATTTTTACCCTGTGGGATTTCTTTTATCCAACAGAGTATGTTGAGTAAAAAGGGGGATTGAATCCCCCTTTTTTATTTTTTGGGTTCTGCGAGAAACGATTTATTTTCAAAGGAACATTGAGCAGAGAGGAGTTAGAACAGTTCAAAAATTCCATTACTTTGGGTGAAGACCCGCTGGAATACCAAAAACGAATAAGGAATGAATGGAGATGATTACTTGTTAGACACCAATGCGGTATTATACCTGTTGGTTTCAGACGAAGTGGTAAATTTTTTAGCGGAAAAAACAATCTCAATTTCTGTAATCACCGAACTGGAACTGCTTTCATATCACTTGCCTGTTTAAAATAAAACTATACAAAAAATTACTATTTATTTTCAATTTTTTACTTTTTAGAGTGGACTCAATGTGGAAACACCCGACACCACGTAGATATGCTATAAAAAACCTGGTGAAAGCTTGTGGTACTTTGTTATGTTTTTTAATTACCCCATCAATATCTCATAAGGGATCCCCAAATTCACATGCAAAGATTTGATCATTTTAAGGGAAAGCGGGCGTTTTCGGTTTAATACCTCGGAAACCAGGCTTTTACTACCAAAGTATTTTACTACATCCTTATTTTTAAGTCCTTTTTCTTCCATGATGCATTTGATAGCTTCTATCTTGTTTTTAATTCCTTTTTCTTCCATGATGTATTTGATAGCTTCTATTGGATCTGGGGGTTCAATAGGGTAATGTTTTTCTTCATAAGGCCAGGCAAGATCAGAAAGAACAATCAGTTCATCATATTCAGGTGTATCCTCTTTTGGATCTAAAAGGATAAGTTCGTCAATTCTTTTCATTGCTGTCCTGTAATCTTTTTCGGTTTTAATTGGTTTAAGTTCCATCATTAAACAGTTTTTACATCAATTTTATTATATTTCTTATGAATGCCTACGAAACGAATATATGCTAATTGATATTTATATACAAAATTAAAAGTAATAAGTTCTCATATTACGAACTTTTTATAAAGATTTCACCACACTTTAGATTATTTAGAAAAAATGTTATTTATTTGAAAAAAAAATAATGACTAACCCCACAAAATTATGAAAAATTACAGGGCTTATATGTTATCGTTATTAGCAATTTTATTTATTGTATTCAGCAACTCTTATGCGCTTTATTCAAAAACTGCTGGCATACGCCATGCGCTCCCGAGTTACTCGGGACGCTATGCGCCTAACGAAGACTCCCTTTATATCGTTGAAAACTACGAAAAACACGAATACCAAATCTCCATGCGTGATGGGGTGAAGCTATTCACAGCCGTATATGCACCTAAAGATAAAAGCAAAAAGTACCCGATCATACTTTTCAGAACGCCTTATTGTGTATGTCCATATGGAGAAGATAAATACAACACCAGGTTAAGCTCATCTATGCTTTTTGTCAGGGAAAAGTTCATCTTTGTTTTCCAGGATGTAAGGGGCAGATTTATGAGTGAAGGAGAATTTGTGAACATGCGTCCCCATAATGACAATAAAAAAAGCAACAGCGATATTGATGAGAGCACAGATACTTACGATACTATCGACTGGCTGATTAAAAATATCAAAAATAACAACGGCAAAGCTGGAATGTGGGGAATCTCCTACCCCGGCTTTTATACGGCTGCTGGCATCATTGATGCACACCCGGCATTAGTGGCAGCATCTCCACAGGCACCAATTGCAGACTGGTTTTGGGATGATTTCCACCATCATGGGGCATTTTTTCTTCCGCATTCATTTGGCTTTTTTGCGGTTTTTGGGATGCCAAGGCCAAAACCTACTAAGCAATGGGGGAAATGGTTTGAATACCCAACTCCTGACGGCTACCGTTTTTTCCTGGAAGAATTAGGGCCTCTGAAAAATGTGAATGAAAAATTTTACCATGATTCAGTCGCTTTTTGGAATGAAGCCGTTGAGCATCCAAATTACGATGAATTCTGGCAGGAGATGAATATTCTGCCGCATTTAAAAAACATCAAACCTGCCGTTATGACCGTTGGAGGATGGTTTGATGCAGAAGACCTTTATGGGCCGTTGAAAATTTATAGGGAAATTGAAAAAAACAGTTCCGGTGCTTATAATGTGCTCGTGATGGGTCCCTGGAATCATGGAGGATGGGCAAGATCAGATGGTTCAAGCATGGGAAATGTATTTTTCGGGGACACTCCTCCACCCTCTTTGTTTTACCGGGAAAATATAGAATTTCCGTTCTTCAACTATTTCCTGAAAGGAAAAGGGAACCTGGATCTCCCGGAAGCCTATGTTTTTGAAACAGGAACCAACAAATGGAGAAAATTTGATACGTGGCCGCCTGAAAATATAGTACAAAAAAGCCTTTACTTCCATGCAAATGGTAAACTGTCATTCGATATGCCTTCAAAAACCACTAATGGATATGATGAATTTATCAGCGACCCTGCCAAGCCCGTTCCTTTTACAGAAGCAATTGCAACAGGAATGACACGTGAATACATGACCGATGACCAGCGTTTTGCCTCCAGAAGGCCTGATGTGCTGGTTTACCAAACCGATGTATTGGAAGAAAACCTGACGCTTGCGGGCAGTATTATGGCCAATTTAAAAGTGTCTATCACTGGAACAGGTGCCGATTGGGTTGTCAAATTAATTGATGTTTATCCCGATGATCATCCAGGTTTTAAACATAATCCCCAAAAAATCAAAATGGGTGGTTACCAGCAGATGGTTAGAAGTGAAGTGATACGTGGCAGGTTTCGGAACAGCTATGAAAAACCGGAACCATTTATACCCAACAAAGTAACAGATGTGAGTTTTGAGCTCCAGGATGTTTTACATACATTCAAAAAAGGGCACAGGATCATGGTACAGGTCCAAAGCACATGGTTCCCGTTGGTTGACAGGAATCCTCAAAAGTATGTTGACAATATCTTCAAAGCAAACGAAGATGATTTTATTAAATCAACGCACAGGGTTTACAGATCAAAGAAGGAGCATTCGTTTTTGAGGGTGGGAGTGATTGAATAGTATTAGCACTTCTATTAACTTAAAGTTTTTTTTTAATTGACTCAGCGCAACGCTGGCGGTTGACTAAACTTTAAACTCTACACTTTACGCCCTTATCCCCATCACCAAAATATCGTCTGTCTGTTTACCACTCCCTTTCCATTCTTCAAAAGTCTTTTCCAGGATATTATGTTGTTTTTTCATTGGCAGGTGGTTTATTTTAAGCAGAAGTTGCTGGAATCTTGCCGTCATAAATCTTTCGTTATCAGGTCCACCAAACTGGTCGGTATAGCCATCGGAGAAAAGATAAAATGTATCCCCTTTTTTTAGCTTTAATTCATGATTGGTGAAGCTTTTGACAAATCGTTTCCTTGTCCCGCCAATTGTATCAATATTTCCTTTAATCTTTTTCAACTGTCCATTGGTAATTAAGTACAGTGGTCGTTGAGCGCCTGCAAATTGCAGGGATCGTACACCCCCTGCATTACCAGGTTGAATAGCAACAAGCGAGAGATCCATGCCATCATTTGCAATGTAATCTCCTCTACCTGCCTGCGAGGCCCCCCTAAGTCCCCCTGAATCGGTGAATGCCTGCCCGCCCACTAAGTCTTCCCTCGGAGCTGGCAGGCGGGGGTGAATGGGTGAATCGGTGAATCGCTTCGTTTTCCCTCTCTCCGTTTCTCCGATTCCCCGTTTCTCCAATTCAAGTTGGCTTGGAGTTAGGGGAGGGCGATGTCCTGTGGACATCGAGCCAGCCCTGTGGGAGGGGGGGCTTGGAGTTTGATGCAGGGCTTGCCTGATTCCTTGATTTAATTGATCAAGAATATCAGCAGGATTTGTTACCCCCTTTTCATTAACAATCTCATTTAAAAGCGTATTGCTGATCATTGACATAAATGCTCCCGGCACACCATGGCCGGTGCAATCTATTGCTGCCAAAATAACAGTATTGTCATTCCGGGCAGGGCGCTTGTCCCGAGCGGAGCGAGGGATGACAGGTAGTGATTCAGGAGATTCCTCGTTTGCGTTAACACTTCTACCCTTCCCTGCACCCGGAATGACATGTAGGGAAGTAAGCCAATAAAAATCCCCGCTTACGATATCCCTTGGCTTGAAAAAGATAAAAGAATCGGGCAATAATTTCTTTACAATATCATCAGGTGGCAGGATCGCTTCCTGGATACGTTTGGCGTAATTGATACTATCGGTAATTTGTTTATTTTTCTTTACTAACGTTTGGTTTGTTGCTTCTAATCTTTCTTTCTGAACTAATATTTCCTCCTGTTGCGTCCTGATCTCTTCATTTTGTTGCAAGATATGCTGATTTTGTTGTTCAAGATGAGTATTGGCTTTTTGTTTGACGCGGTAGCGGTTATATGCAACAAAGGCTAAAGCTGTAGCTAATATCAAAGCAGAAATGGAAGAAACAATTATAATTCTTTGTTTATTGAGTTTCAATTCCCTGATATACTGTTCTTTCATTAATAATTCTATCTTTTTTTCTTTTTCTACAGTTTCGTATTTGGTTTGCATTTCGGTTATTTGCCTGCTCTTTTGTTCATTGAAAAGGGAGTCTTTTACTGTTGTGTAAAGCATGTAATATTCATTGGCTTTGTGCCATTCTCCCAGTCCTCTACCCAAAGCCTTTGAGAGCCCTTCATAGTTTACCATTAAGCCCTCCATGTCTCCTATCTGAGCAGCAATTTTGGTGCTCATATAGTAGTATTGTTCAGCTTTTTTATATTTACCTTGCTTGAGGTAAACATCACCGATATTGGTATAAGATATATCTATCCCCAGCTTATCTCCAATCTGTTCACGGATCTCCAGCGATCTGAAGTGATTTTCAAGAGCCAGCGGGTAGTCACCCTGATCGGTATAAATAATACCGATATTGCTGTATGAGCTGGCTATGCCACTGCGGTCTCCAAGCTGCTCTGCTATTTCCAGCGATTTTGTATGATTTTTGAGCGCCTTATTATACAAGGAGTCACTTTGTCTCAGCAGAGTCTCTCGCAGAGGACTCTGCTGATTGGCTTTAACTGAACTTTGCAGTTGCTCAGCCTGATCGTAATAAATAAGGCCGATGTTGTTGTATGATACGGCTGTGCTCCTGAGGTCGCTAAGCTCCTTGCTGATCTCCAGCGATTTTGTATGATTTTGAAGCGCCTGCGGGTAGTCGCCCTGGTCGGTGTAGATAAGACCGATTCTGTTGTATGATTTGGCTGTTCCCCTGCGGTC
Source organism: Cytophagales bacterium (assembly GCA_019456305.1). NCBI lineage: Bacteria > Pseudomonadati > Bacteroidota > Cytophagia > Cytophagales > Cytophagales bacterium. The sequence continues at coordinate 5,428 of VRUD01000084.1, forward strand.
TCCAAGCTGTTCGAAGATCTCCAGTGATTTGAGGAAATTTTTAAGCGCTAAAGGGTAGTTGCCCTGATTGATATAAATAATACCGATGTTGCTCAATAATCGGGCAACATCACTGCGGTTGCCAAGCTGCTCGCAGATCTCCAGTGATTTGGAGAAATTTTTAAGCGCTAAAGGGTAGTTGCCCTGGCCGGTATAAACTGCACCAATATTGTTGTAAGCGTATATCGTAGCATTTTTGAGCCATCGTTTTTTTTTAAGGGATTGTCTGGCTCGTTGCTTTCTCACAATCATGTCAAGGGCCTGGTTGGCATAGGTGAGGGCTGAGTCATAGATCCCATTTTGCATCAGGGTTTCTGAAAGGGTGTTGAGGGTTTTTATTTTTGAGGTGTCAGCTTTGGTGGTTTTTAAAGCCTGTAACAGGCTGTCAACCCTGTTAAATACCGTATCCGGTTTCACCCCGGTACGTTCGTACCTCACTAGGGGGTAGGCAGAAACCTTGTTATCAGCAACAACAATAGCTGCGTTTAGCAGCCAAAAGGTAATTAACAAGGAGTGTTTTATCATAATCTTTATTTTAATCAATTTGCCTGCCCGCCACTGCCTGCTTGTTCGGCAGACAGGCGTTTTGGCAGGCGGGCAAAGCTATGTCCTTTTTTTCCAAAACGGATAAACAAACCTCATCAAAGCACTTTCAGGGTATTTATCCATGTTGTCAAACCCCAGTTTTTGTGGTTGTTCTTCCGGGGGATAATATGCAGTGCTAAACAGCCAGTCCCAGAGACTGAAGATGATGGCAAAATTTTTCCCGTATTTCCCTTCAGGGATAAGATCATGATGCCAGACATGAAAGCGGGAAGAATTGAGAACATACCTGAAAATGCCCCAATTGATCTTTAAATTAGAATGATTCAGGTGGCCGATCAGCGTACCGATCACAGCTATCCACAAGATTACGCTGCCATCTACGCCTAATATCACAAGCGGGAAATATGTAATACTTTTGTATATTACGATCTCCATCCAGTGAAAACGAAAATTGCCGATCCAATCCAGTTCCTCTATGCTGTGGTGCAATTTATGAAATTCCCATAATAAGGGTACCCTGTGGAGTAACCTGTGTATGAGCCATTCCATAAAATCTTTCAGCAATAAAAAAACAATAAATTGAAGCCACAAGGAAGATCCTGATAAGAAATTAAAGCTTTCAGGTGAGGGAAGATCGAACCATTGGAGGTAAGAATAAGCTTGCTTTAAAATAAATAACCCCGCAAAAGCGAGCAGTATCCCCGCATAATGCCCGTTAAATATCAGCCAGAAAAGATCCTGCCATATTTGTTTTCTAAAGGCTTTCTGTTGTTTACGCCACGGCCATATACGCTCAAGGATCCAGCAAAAAAGTGACACGACCAGCAGCCAGAAAAAATAACCTTTGGTATCCCAGATTATGTTTAGCATGATTATAGAAGCAGTTGACAATTGACCCCGAGTAGAGACGCCCAAATTGGGCGTCTCTACTCGGGGTCAATTGTCAACTGCCTGTTTTTTTTGTGAAATTATTTCTCTAAAATAAAAGCTCGACTTTACGTCATAATAAGGTTCATCATTAATAGTGCAAAAGGGATAAATAAAATAATTTAATACTTCGGTAATGTTATTGTTTTGTAATTCAATATCTCTCCCGATCGTAAATTGGATGCGGTTATAGTCAAGGTTACCGAAATAAAAATCTTTCATTTCCGGGTGTTTAAAAGCCTCAGACGCATCAACCGGTATCCAGCCTTTAAAGTCCGAATGCAATTCGGATTTACTGATAAAAAATTCAGCCCAGCAGTGGTATCCGGATATTTCTCCTTCGGTCTTTTTTTCTGGTAAGGGAAATCCAATTATAAACCTTGCCGGTATATCAATACTTCTGCACATACCAATAAACAGGGAATGAAAATCAGTGCAATTGCCTGCTTTTACGTTACAGGCATAGAGCGCATCTCCCCTACCCCAGCCTGTACCTGATTTATCATAAGTTACTGTGTTTACGATATGATCATAAATAGCGCTTACCTTATCCATGTCTGATTTAGCATTTAGAGTGACTTTTTTTGCCTCTTTTTTAATTTGACCATCGATAGGAATGAGGTTATTTGGCAAGAGATCTTTTGATGAAAGATGTTTGCCGGGTAATAGAAGATGTGAGGTTGGGACATTGTTTCTAATCTTTCGTTGGGCAACAAAGCTTATCCTGATATTCAGACTATCAGGAATGTTTTTATTAATTAAAATATTTAAAAATTTATTGTTATATGTAGTTTCCCTATCAATTGTATAAGGCACGGGACATTCTATTTTTATATTTGATATAACTTGAAAATTATCAGATTGTGGAAGTGGGATCCAGGTACTTAACCCTTTGGCAGTTTTTGGAATGTGGGGCAGGGCTACGTTGTATATAAATTCAAAGCTTCGGGAAGTGGTTGTATCATTAGGCGCATGGCGCATGGTGCATAGCGCATAGCAGGTACTCACGACTGTTGGAAAAGCAAAAATATAACCTGAAAATGAGAGGAGAACCGTTATTGTTAAAAAAGAATTGTATGCCTTGATGCACATTTTTTGTTTTTAAAAATGTAGGGAACAGGCATGGTAGAGACGTTGCATTGCAACGTCTCTACCATGCCTGTTCCCTACAATAGCAGGATAAAAAATTGATCACTTAGGATGTTCAGGATGTTCAGGGTGTTCTGGGTGTTCAGATTCTTTTTTAGTTTCTTGCTCTACATCTTTCTTTTTCCAAACCCCATCTTCTTCATACCATGTGTACCTGGGTTTTCCATCCTTCTTATGCACTGACACTTCAGTGGTACTTAAATTATCTTTCTCAGTGCCTTCCATAAAAATATCAATGTCGTAAACCACGCCATCGGTATTATCAAAATCAGCACAGACAAAATGAAGCGAAGAACTCAGGCTTGTTAGTCTGTCTTCATGCACTTTTTTGAGTTTAAGTTTCAACTCTTTGTTTTCTTTTTCATCTTTAACAATAAAGTAACCATCATTTTTTGATGTCTCTTCTTTTACGTATTTTTTAACAGCCGTTGCAAGTTCCTGAACGGTCAATCCCTTGGTGTCTAGGGGATTTTCTGCATCATCATTCGCTTCGCCACTTGTTTGACTGCAATTCGTGATTAAAGTGATAAAGAAAAAGCTCCCTAATACCAATAGGGACAGCCTTGTTAATTTTTTAAATGTGTTCATAAGTAAATAAGTTAAAAGGTTGAATAATTGTTAAAATAAATTCGGTTGCAAAAGTAGGTTGTTAATTATACAAATCCAAATAGAGATGTGTCTTTTAATTAAAAGTCAACGTGAAACCTGAATTGAACGATACTGGCGCTTCCAACGTCATTCAGTTGGGCTAAAACATAATTCGCCATAAAGCGTGTTGACGGATTGAGGTACCAGTTTAATCCTATTGTTATACAGTTAAGCGTACCTCCCTTAATTGTTTTGTCATCTAAATCCAGGATTGAATAACGTAAGCCAATCTCCCATGCGCCTAATCCGCCATCGCTGCCGAAATTCTTTTTAGGACTAACGCGGCTAAAAGCAGATAGTGAGGTAGAATACTGCCTGCTTTCGCCTGTTAAGAAGTAACTTACATAAGCATAATAACCTGCAAATGTATAATTGATAGCCAACGTGTCTGTATTAGTTTTTACAACTGATGAAACAAATTCTCCTTGCAAAGAAAAAGGCCCCATCACTAAAGCAGCTTCAGTTTGAAAGAGATTTATTATATCCACATTACTGATAGTATCCGTATTAAGAAGTTCATTTGCCAGATGACTTTCGGGTTTTGACTTTATATAATATTCATTAGCATCAGGATTTCTATAACTATAGGCTAGCCCTAAATGCAGAAGCTGTTTTTTTTCAGTATTATAAATTGGTAATCCGGTTAACCTGGCTGTAATATTGTATTCATCGTCTGCCTGCTTGTCATTGCCAAACTTATCTGCCCTGCGGAAAATACCGAGTGACCATGACAATCGTGATTGCAGGGCCAGGTCATAAACCATTAAGCCGGAATTACGATCAGGTATAAAAGCAAGCGTGGTTGCCCGTTCCATAAAAGTGATATATTTACCACTCGTTATTACTCCCAACCTGAATGGTTCTTTAAAATGTCCGATCTTAATATTTCCTATAACCGGGATTTTTGAAAGACTGATCCAAACATCTTTAGCGTTTGCCGAGTCTCCTGCAAAATCAAATTGAATTTTATATTTAACATTGTAATAGATCTGCCCGGAATGAAACAATCTTATTCTTCTGAATTCTACCCCATTACTTAATGGCCCGAATGCTTTTTTAAAGGTGTCTTCCTGAAAAAAGAAAGCGTGATCATAATTAATTCTCCCACCAAACTTTAACTTGAATTGCTTATCTTCACTTTCAAATTGAAAACCATTTTTCCAGTATATCTGATAGTTTGGTACTACAAGTTTTTCATTTGCTTTTGGATTTGCAGGCGCTATTTCCTGTGCAAAAGTATTTGCAATGGTTAATAGCAGGCATAATAAAACAGTTGGCAGTTGGCAGCGGCAGTTGGCAGTCCTGCCTCCTGCTGCTGCCGCTGCCAACTTGTATATAAAGCCAACTTCTCCCAAGCTTACCCGGGATGTATAAATTTTGAAATTCCGACACATTAAATTTGAGCCAATAGGCAGAATCGAACTGCCATCCATGGTTTACGAAACCATTGCTTTACCATTAAGCTATATCGGCAATTTTTATTTGGTGATTTAGTGATTTGATGATTTGGTTATGCAAATTTAATAAAAAATGTTTATTTGTATAGGTTTATTTATTTTATATCTTTGCAAAAACTTTATACAATGCAAAACATAGCAGTAATCGGTTCAGGAACGATGGGGAACGGCATTGCCCATGTATTTGCTCAAAACGGATTTACGGTTTCTCTGGTCGATGTTTCTGAAGATGCTCTCAATAAAGCTTTAGGAACGATCTCCAAAAATCTTGACAGGCAGGTAAAAAAAGAACTAATTACTGAAGAAAATAAAAAGGAAATATTAACACGTATCGGCACTTTTGCTGATATGAAAACGGGTGTGCATAATGCAGACCTGGTAGTTGAAGCCATTAATGAGAAGATAGATACTAAATTAAAGATATTTAAAGACCTGGATGAACTTTGTCCTCCACACACCATCCTGGCAAGCAATACCTCTTCTATTTCAATCACCAAAATTGCAGCGGCTACATCAAGGCCTGATAAAGTAATCGGCATGCATTTTATGAATCCGGTCCCGGTTATGAAATTAGTAGAGATTGTCAGAGGATACGCTACTTCCGGTGAAGTTACAGACCAGGTCATGGATGTTTCAAAAAAATTAGGTAAGATACCTGTTGAAGTGAATGATTATCCGGGCTTTATTTCCAACAGGATATTGATGCCTATGATCAATGAAGCGATATATTCATTATATGAAGGTGTGGCAGGCGTTGAGGAGATAGACTTGGTGATGAAGCTGGGTATGGCTCATCCAATGGGGCCCCTGCACCTGGCTGATTTTATCGGATTAGATGTATGCCTGTCTGTTTTAAATGTATTATATGAAGGCTTTGGCAATCAAAAATACGCACCCTGTCCGTTGTTGGTAAATATGGTAGCAGCAGGCCACCACGGAATCAAATCAGGGTTTGGGTTTTACTGCTGGACTGAAGAGACTAAAGAGTTGATCGTGGCAGAGAGGTTTAGGAAGATGGAGTTGGTTAATTAGTGTCTATAAAGTAAATGTTGCTTTCCGGGTATTCGGGATGCGTTCTTTGCCCCGAATACTCAGAAAGAAATTTTTCTTAAATTAAAAACTATTATTATGGGAAGAGGAGACGTCAAAACCAGAAAAGGGAAACTCTTTAGAGGTTCTTTCGGAAATAAAAGGCAAAGAAAAACGAACAAATCCGTTAAGCCAATACTCCAGTCGAATGAGAAAAAACTTCAACGGAATAAAATCGCCCCCGTTAAACCCAAACTAGATCCTATCACGACAAGTCAGGACGAAGAAGTTAAAAAAGAAATCCAACCTAAATTGGACCCCGTCTCGAGTATTCAGGACAAGGCAGATAAAAAACACCCCGATGAAATAGTCCCGGGTACTCGGGATCACAGGGAAAAGATTCAGCAGGGCAGGGAAGAAAAGGAAATATTAGAAAAAGAAAAAATCAAAGGCAAAACCGAATCAGCCAAATCAACAGTTTCTGACCAGATAGATAAGGAAAAAAAACCTACTACTCTAATAAAGCCCGGGCAAGATAAGCCTGACTTGAATAATCCCGGGTACCCGGAACAACAAAGTTCACCCCCTGAAAAACCAGATAAACCAGATAAATCAGGGAGCACGGCTAAGGCAGAGAAAAAATCAGACAAGGAAAGTAAGTAAGCAACAGCATCGACATGACATTTCTTCTTAATATCGTTTCAGATAAAGGGAAGTTTGATATTTTCCCTATTTTATTAAATAAGACGAAGAAATGTCATGTCTTTTTAAACCCTGCACACCCCGCACATAAAATTTATGTGCGGGGCACATAAATTCTGGGCGAGAATAAAAAATAAAAATAACATATCAAAAAATTTATGTCGAAGCAAAAAGATTATTTGGACAAATTGAACCCTGAAAATTATTATCACATTTACAATCGGGCTAATGGTAAAGAAGGGCTGTTTTTGTCAGACAGAAACAGGCACCATTTTCTAAACACTTATAGTCTGTATTTATCTAATTTTGTTGAAACCTATACGTACTGTCTTTTAACAAATCACTTTCATTTTTTAGTAAGAGTTAGAAGTGAAAATTATATTCTAAAAAAAACAAAACCTAATTATGATAAGTATTTGAAAAAAAACAATAACTCAGAAACGATAATTTGTGACTTGCTTAGTGAGGTATTCAGAAGATTTTTTATTGCTTATTCAAAAGCATTCAATAAAGAGCAAAACAGACATGGAAATTTGTTTGAAAGACCTTTCAAACGAATTTTGATAGATAACGATGATTATTTTTCTCAATTGGTATATTATATACATTCTAATCCTGAGAATCATAGAATAATCGGAGATTTTAAAAAATATAAATGGAGCTCGTATAATTCATTTCTGTCAGAAAAGCTAACCAGATTACAAAGAGATAGTGTATTAGACTGGTTTGGTGGTAAAGAAGGATTTATTAAGTTTCATTCCATGTACCAGGAATCTAAAAAATTAGATAAATTTATGATTGAAGATAAGAATGATTTTTTTAAGAAGACATGACATTTCTTGTGTATTTTAGAGATGTGATTTGGTGTGGGGGTATAGGTAATAAATCTATAAAATGAAAAAGAAATGTCATGTCGAATTGGCAGATTATTCGTACCCCCACTCCTACCCTTTAAAACCAGTCCCGAGTACTCGGGAGGAGCACGATGAGCAGCAAGCTAAACAACTAAAACCAGAACTACCTGCCCGCCAAAAGCCTATGGCAGGCTGGAAAACTTTTTAACTATAACCCCGCACCCCGAGTACTCGGGGTGCGGGGTAAACCAAAACCAACCAACCAATACCCAAACTTGAGATACCTCCTTCCCATATTGGCATTTATCCTTACCGTTAATGTTAGCGCCCAGGATAAAGCCAATAAAAATACACAAATCTTATGGAAATTCAAAACCGGGGATATCGTGGAATCCTCTCCGGCCGTTGCGGATGGGATGGTCTATTTTGGAAGCTTTGACGGTTATCTATACGCTGTAGATACAAAAACTGGCCTGGCAAAATGGAAGTTCAAATGTCAATCATGGGTGTATTCTTCTCCGACTGTTGTGGATGGAGTGGTCTATTTCGGAAGCTTAGACAGCTACCTCTATGCAGTAGATGCTAAAACCGGGCTGGAAAAATGGAAATTTAAAACCAAATGGAAGGTCGTCTCCTCCCCTTCCATTGCCGGTGGTATAGTTTATTTTGGAAGTTTTGACAACTATCTCTATGCATTAGATGCAAAGACAGGCCAGCTAAGGTGGAAATTCAAAACAGAAAATGAAGTAAGATCTTCCCCTCTTATTGCCGGTGGAATGGTTTTTTTTGGAAGCCTTGACGGTTATCTTTATGCCGTATATGCAAATAACGGGTATCAAATATGGAAATTCAAAACAGAAAAAGGTATAAGCTCCTCTCCCATTATTGCTGCCGGTGTAATCTATTTTGGAAGTAAGGATAACTATCTCTATGCCTTAGAAGCATTGACAGGTATTCAGGTATGGAGATTCAAAACTGAAGGAGATGTACTCTCCTCTCCTGCCATTTATGGCAGGATGGTTTTTATCGGAAGTTGGGATAATCATCTGTATTCCATAGATGCAAAGAGCGGGCAGCAAATATGGAAATTCAAAACCGGAGGTTATATAAGATCTTCCCCGGCCATTGCAGACGGAATGGTCTATTTTGGAAGTGAGGACAACTATCTTTATTCGTTATATGTAAAAACCGGGGAGTTAAGATCTAAATTCAAAACTAAAAGTAGTATCATTTGTTCACCAACGGTTGTGGATGGGGTAATATACGTTGGGAGTTGGGACCGCTGTCTTTATGCATTAAAAGCTTCCCCCATTTTTACTATTTCAGGAAAAGTAACAAATATAATAACGAATGAACCGATAGAACTTGAAGTTGTTCTTGTATGTCTTGCATTTGGTAGGATTGTTGCTATTGCAAAGACCAACCCTTCAGACGGAAGTTATTTATTTACCGTGCCAGACAGTGCGGATTGCTACAGTTATTCGCTTCTTGCTTCTGACACTACACTATACCATTTTAGAATAGATTTTGATATATCTGTAGATGCTGCCAGGAAAGACTTATTCATCGATTTATCTCTTATTCCTATTTCGGGGAAAGTAATACACGCTGAAACCAATAAGCCAATAGCTACTGAAGTGAAAGTAATATGCCTTGACAATGGAGAGATCGTAGGTATTGTAAAAAGCAGCCCCAAAGACGGGAGCTACAATATTACATTGCTTGCTACCGGAGATTGCTTTAAATATTCAATTCTTGCTACCGACACCACGCTGTTTCCTGTTAGTATAAATTTTGATATAACTGATTTGAAAGGTGAATCAAAAGATCTATCCTTTGATTTGTCTCTTGTTCCAATTGAAAAAGGGCAAACGATACGGTTGAATAGTATATTTTTTGATTCGGGGAAATCATTCTTGAGACGTGAATCTTCTCCTGAATTAAAGAGGTTGATTAAGTTTCTAAAAGACAACCCTTCAATTGAAATTGAAATAGCCGGTCATACTGATAATATTGGTTCAGGGACAAAAAACACTAAACTTTCGCAAGCAAGAGCACAAGCAGTTGCAAAACATTTAATTAGAAATGGAATAGTAAAAAAAAAGATACTCGTAAAAGGATATGGCGAAAGCAAATCGGTTGCTGACAATGATACTGAAGAAGGCAGGCAGTTGAACAGGAGAGTGGAGTTTACTATTCTTAAAAAGTAGTGGATGAAACCACTTTGAAACCACTAATTACACGAATTACACTAATTTAATTAGTATAATTCTTAATTAGTGTAATTCGTGTAATTAGTGGTTTCGTGGTTTCATGTTCAGAAACTTCGGAAAAGGTTTTTAAAACAATAGAACAATGATTATCTTTGAGGGAATTTTAAAAACATTTCAACTATGGAAACTCTTGTTATTAGAAATGAATACTTTTAACCTGAAAAATTACGAAAAGCTATGAGAACAATAGAGTTTGAGACACAGGTGGAAAACGGAATCATCAAAATTCCTAAAAATATCACTAAGGACGTTAATAATAAAAAGGTCAAAATTCTAATTAAAGTTGATAGGGATAAAAATATCCAAATCAATGACAATATGAAAATACAGATGAGCTCTATTGCTTATCAAGAATGGTTAAGTTCTGATAATGATATTTATGATGATGTATTCAAGGATGAAGTTGAATAGAGGTGATATTATTCTTTTTTGACTAAAATTAAACTTTTAACTTATGAACAATTTAAGAAAGATTGAACAGAAAATAAGTAGCTTACCTCCTGGATTAATGTATGATTTAGAATTATATTTAGATTTTTTATCGCAAAAATTCAAATCTACAACACATAGCAAGTTAAAGCAAAAATGGGCTGGTGCATTGAAAGAATATCGTTCTAAATATACTTCTATTGAGTTACAAAAAAAGTCATTAGATTGGAGGGGGTAAAAAAATGTTTTTAGTAGATACCAATATTTGGCTTGAAAGATTACTTGAACAAGAAAAGACAGAGGAAGTAAAATTATTCTTACAAGAAATTCCAGCCAATATATTATTTATTTCTGATTTTACCCTTCATTCAATCGGTATCATAATGACAAAGCTTAATAGAAAAGATGAATTTAAGGATTTTTTAGTTGATATTTTTGAAAATGGCAAGCTGAATTATTTATCGTTAAGGCCATTAGAATTGCCAGATTTGATTACATATATAAATTCAAAAAGATTAGACTTTGATGATGCTTATCAAGTTGTAGTTTCTAAAAAATACAAACTGGAAATAGTAAGTTTTGACAAAGATTTTGAAAAAGCTGGTATTAAACCGTTAAAGCCATTTGAAGCTATTAATAAATATAAAAAAATTGCATAATAATCAATTTGTATTTTAGCAATCTGAAAATAGAATATAAAATATGACATAAAGACAAAGTAAAACATAACAAAAAATTGCGTTGCTGAAGTTTTTCTTGGTTTAAGCTGAAAATTAATAGCACCTAAAAATCTAAATTAAAAAGAGGAAAAGTACGTCCTATTGTGAATAAAGAGCTGCATTAAGACAATATGTTGCAAAAATTAATAATAATAGGGTCAACCAGCACCCAGTAACCAGCATCCAGTAACTGATAATTTGATGCATGATGTTAATAATGATTACAATTTAAGTTGTTTTTTTTAATTTAGATTTTTAGGTTACAATCAAATTAACCCGCCTTTTGAACCTCGGGGCAACAACATTTAAAACCATGAAAAAACTTCTATTCTTATCCTTGTTTTTGCACATAATTTTTTGTGCAAACGCCCAGCCCGGCTCCATTGACCTCTCCTTTACCGTTGGTACGGGAGCAAACGGTATTGTCCTAACAACCTCTATACAAAGCGATGGGAAAATTATTATCGGTGGCTGGTTCACTTCCTATAATGGAACAGCCATAAACCGCATTGCCCGCCTCAATGCGGATGGTACGCTTGACAGTACTTTTACCGCAGGAACGGGAGCAAACTTTGGTGTCTCTACAACCTCTATACAAAGCGATGGGAAAATTATTATCGGTGGACAATTCACTTCCTATAATGTAACAGCAATAAACCGTATTGCCCGCCTCAATACCGATGGTACCCCTGACAGTACTTTTACCGTTGGTACGGGAGCAAACAATACTGTCTTGACAACCTCCATACAAAGCGATGGGAAAATTATTATCAGTGGCGGGTTCACTTCCTATAATGGAACAGCAATAAACCGTATTGCCCGTCTCAATGCGGATGGTACCCTTGACAGTACTTTTACCGTTGGTACGGGAGCAAGCAATGCCGTATGGACAACCTCTATACAAAGCGATGGGAAAATTATTATGGGTGGTAACTTCACTTCCTATAATGGAACAGCCATAAACCGTATTGCCCGCCTCAATGCCGATGGTACACTTGACGGAACTTTTACCGTTGGTATGGGAGCAAGCAGTGATGTCTATACAACCTCTATACAAAGCGATGGGAAAATTATTATCGGGGGCTGGTTCACTTCCTATAATGGAACAGCAAGAAATTATATTACCCGCCTCAATGCGGATGGTACCCTTGACAGTACTTTTACCGTTGGTACGGGAGCAAGCTGGATTGCCCAGGCAACCTCTATACAAAGCGATGGGAAAATTATTATCGGTGGTTTGTTCACTACCTATAATGGAACAGCAAGAAACCGTATTGCCCGCCTCAATGCCGATGGTATCCTTGATGGTATTTTTACCGTAGGAATTGGAGCAGACAGTACTGTCTTTACAACCTCTATACAAAGCGATGGGAAAATTATTATCGGTGGTTTGTTCACTTCCTATAATGGAACAGGGAGAAACGGGATTGCAAGATTGTTAAATTGTTTCCCGGTAACAACTCCGGCAACTTCCGCTATCTGCAATGGCGACAGCATTTTCCTGCAAGGAGCATATCAGAATGCTCCTGGAACATATTACGATACCCTATTGGCTGTAAATGGCTGCGACAGCATACACTCAACAGCGCTTACAGTCAATTCAACATACAGCATCAGCGACCCGGCAGTTGCAATCTGCAACGGTGACAGTTCTCTAATTTACGGAACGTATAGAACCGCAGCAGGTACATATTACGACAGCTTGACAACCGTTGCCGGATGTGATAGTGTTTATTCAACAGCGCTTACTATCATAATTTATAACATCATTGACCCGGCAGTTGAAACCTGCAATGGTGACAGTTCTCTAATTTACGGAACGTATAGAACCACAACAGGTACATACTACGACAGCTTGACAACTGTTAATGGCTGCGACAGCATACACTCAACAGCGCTTACGGTCAATCCAACATACAACATCAGCGACCCGGCAGTTGCAATCTGCAACGGTGATAGCGCACTAATCTACGGAACATACAGAAATACAGCAGGTACATATTACGACAGTTTGTCAACTGTTAGCGGCTGCGACAGCATCATAACAACCGGCTTAACCGTAAATCCTTTACCGGCTATTCCGGTAATCACTCAAAACGGAGATACATTGGCATCAAGTATAGCCAATTCCTACCAATGGTATTATTACGACACATTGCTCATTGGTGCCAATTCACAGTCATATATACCTGTAAAATCGGGTTTATATTTTGTGGAGATAACTGATACAAATGGATGTACATCCATTTCAGCCGCATTCAGCGTAACCATTTCAAGCATTAAAGAAGATGAATCAATTTATGGTTTGAAAATATATCCCAATCCCAATACCGGCAAGTTCAATATTGTAATGAACATAACACAAGCAGAAAATTTAGAGCTAAAAATCGTCAACAATTTGGGACAGGTATTATTTAGAGAGAATCTAAAACAATTTAAAGGCATCTACGAAAAGCAACTTGATTTAAATAAATATCCGGCAGGCATCTATAATCTCCAATTAATAAGCAAAAAAGGAGTAATTAATAAACAGATAATAATTGAATAAATCATTATAATTGAACAATTAAAAGCCACCTCTGCAGGCACATCATTAAGTAAATCGCTCATTTCATCCCACAAATCCAAATTTACTTAATCATGTGCCTGCCCCTCTAAAGAAAAAAATAAAAAATCTTCTTCTTCCCCTAAAAAAATCTTTTAAGAGGTGATACAAAATCGGAGTCCCCCCGAGTACTCGGGGGGGCTCCGAATGAAGATTGCCATAGTCGCCTATTGGGAGCCCGACTCTCGGAGTCCCACTCCAAGTGGGGCTCCGAATAAAGGATTGCCAATCCCTTGATTGGGA
>VRUD01000085.1 GCA_019456305.1 Cytophagales bacterium
CCATATAACCATTTGTTGATTAATAACGAAAGAATCTATTTATTACAAATTAATGTTGCAAAACTAAATTGTTGCTATACTAGTACTTCCCCACCTAACTCCCAACCGTCACCGCAATGATCCCTACAATAAAACAATAAATAGCGAACCAAATCAATTTACCTTTTTTAACAATATCAAGCATCCATCTGCAAGCTACTAGACCTGACAAAAAAGCAGCTATAAAACCAAATAGCAATGCACTTACGCTGATCGCAGGGTATAGGTCAGGGGATTGTATGTAATCTTTCATTTTTAAGAAAACAGCGCCAAAAATAGGGATCAGTACCATTAAAAAGGAAAATCGTGCAGCCTTTGGCCGCTTTACTCCCAATAACAATGACGTGGCAATTGTAGCCCCCGAACGGGAAATTCCAGGCAAGATGGCTACTGCCTGCGCGGCACCGATAATAATTGATTTGAGAAATGTGACATCCCCTTTTTGTTTAATTCTTAATCCCGTCAATGAAAGAAATAATGAAGTAATAATTAACATAAAACCAACCAAAACCGCATTACCTTCAAAGAAGGGTTCTAATTTTTTTTCAAAAAGAAGGCCAACTATACCGACAGGAATAATTGAAATAAGGATCTTTACGGCAAAAACGGTACCTTCATTCCATTCAAATAGAAATACATCCAAAATAATTCTAACGATGTCTTTCCTGAAAACAATAATGGTACTTAGTGCCGTAGCTGCATGTACGACCACTGAAAACAGCAAGTTATTTTTTACATTCAGATGCAACAATACAGCGCCAAGCTCAATATGGCCGCTGCTGCTGACTGGTAAAAACTCGGTAAGACCCTGAATAATACCCAGAATTATTGCGTCAATTATGCTCATAGAAGAAAAGCCCACCCTCTAACTCCCCTGAATCGGAGAAACGGGGAAGGGGAGAAACGGAGAAACGGGGAAGGCAAGTCACCGATTCACCGGTTCGCCCATTCACCATTTCGAGAAGGAATGAAGGGGGCTTTTAGGCATTTATTTTTTTTCCTTATACATTATAGCAAAAAATTCAATGATAAAACCTATCATGATCAGAATAGGCGCTACGGTTAAGGTCAGAGTATTAAAGCCAAATTCGGCTTTTTCAAACCCTATCAAATCTGCTATCCAGTTTGACAAAGCCATGGCGATATATCCTGCAAGAAGAAAAGCAATCCCGAGTATCATCAGGATATAATTTTTTTTGCCAAAGATCAGTTTATTTGTATCTTTTGTTTTTTGGGGTTTCATAATTAAAATGTATCGAAATTTAAAAATTTTAAATGAAATTTGTATTCAAAACTATTCTTTGTGCTCTTAATGAACAGCTACTGGGCTCTGGTTACTGGGTTCTGGATTATTTGCTTTAGGCAGGCAGGTTGGTAATTCTTTCTGACATTATTCACTACCATCACCCAGTACCCAGTGCCCAGTACCCAGTAACTAACTTATTATTTTTACTTTATCCCGAGTACTAGAGACTAATTTTATTTTAATTAACTTACTTTGTTATGTTCTTAATAGAGTTCATCCAACGACATTTTTAAATATTTATTGACAGCACGATACGAGCTGAATAATCCGATCACTATGCCTGTTATTACCAAAAATGCCATTATTATCGCCAGCTCTCTTGTATTCTGCAACACCACTAATTCTTCTAATTGAGTATTGGCATATTGCAGTAAGCACAGTAGCAGAAAAGATGCGATCATGCCGCTGATAAACCCCTGGTATGCAGCTCTGCTAAGAAATGGCCTTCGTATGAATGAAGCAGTAGCTCCTACCAACTGCATGCTTCTTATCAGGAACCTTTGGGAAAACATAGCCAGTTTAATAGTATTGTTTATCAGCACAACAATGGTTATTAACAGCACTGAAGTGATCCCCAATAAAACAATCCCGATCTTTTGCATGTTTTTGTTTATTGCTTCCACAACGTTTTCACGGTATTCTACTTCATATATGCCATGGATATTTTCCAGGTCACTCTTAATCCTGCTCATTTTCGCAGATACGAAGTACATAGGTTTTATATTGATCAGAAGTGCATCTCTGAGCGGGTTTTGTCCAAGAAAGGATACAAAATCATCTCCTGCTTCCTTCATGAATTTTTCAGCAGCCTGCTCTTTTGAAACATATTCTATCTGCGGGATGTCGTTTTTTTTTACAATATATTTTTTTACTGACAGTATTTTTTTGATCTTAATTCTTTCGTTATCGGAGATGTGCTTATGTAGATAAATATGCATGCCGATATTCTCTTTTACAACCCCTGAAAGTTTGTTGGCATACAGTAACATCACGCCAAAAAGCCCGATCACAAACAGCGCCAGGGTAATACTAAGTATCACCATCCCGTTTGGATAACTACCAAGGTTTTTTTTTCGTTTGTAAATGGGTTTTTTTTTTGACATGCCTTTTAATTAAAATACAAATCTAAGGATTTAATTTGGATGTAAGTAAAATTATTCCGTTTTTTCAGTTTTTACAGGTGATATTGTTATGTGATTAAGAACTTAATTTCATAAATTGATTAAAAAGGACATAATTTTAGGTGTTTTTTAATTAAGATAAAAGTCGGCAGTCGGCAATCGGCAGTCCGCAGTCTCCAAAAAACAATTGCCGACTGCCGATTGTGGACTGCCGACTGCCGACTGCCGACTGCCGATTTGATACTTTATATAAAGTAAAAAGAAATAAAGAAATCCAGATAATAAACATTGACATGCCAGAGGCTGTTAAAAAATTCCGATATGTTTAAATATTGCTTTTGTTGCGCTATTTGGCTGCAAATACTATCTCTACAAGCCCAAACTGTAGTAAATATAGATAGTCAAACAGGACGATTTGACCTCAATGGAAAAGTAAAATACCTGGAAGATCCAAATGGAAAATTGACTATTGATGAAATAAATTTATTTTCTACTGAATGGCAAAAAGCGGAAAAAACCTTGAATTTCGGCTACACTACTTCTGCATATTGGATAAAGTTTAAAGTATCATTTGCCAGCCATGTGAATGAACGCTGGCTGCTGGAAGTAGGTTACCCGGTGCTTGATGATGTTCAATTTTATTACAAACATCCAACTATAGAAAATAACAGATGGCAAGTTGTAAAAACAGGTGAATTGCTTCCCTTCAGGCAAAGAGAAACCTTATACCGTAATTTCCTTTTCCACCTGCCATTGCAAGCCGATAGTGAACAAACCTTCTATCTACGAGTATCGGCTGAAAGCTCATTGCAAATCCCACTTACCCTTTGGTCACAAAAGACCTTCTCTGAAAAGATAAACACAGAAAATTACGTATTGGGTATCTATTATGGAATTATTCTGGCCTTGGCGCTGTATAATTTTTTCTTATTTATTTCGGTAAGAGACAAAAGTTATTTGTTCTATGTTCTTTTCATCGCTACATTAGGAATACTACAGATGACCCTCAATGGCCTTGCCAAAGAACATCTATGGCCCAATAGTAGTTGGTGGTCCAATCACGGTGTTTTGATCTTTGTGTCTTTCGTTAGTTTATGGCTAAGCTTATTTGTAAAATCTTTTTTGCAAACCAGGATCAACACACCAAAACTCCACCTGTTTTTCCACCTGACAACCGGTACTTCATTCATAGTAATAATCATGTCTTTACTGGCTCCTTATACCATCTCAGCAAAGTCGTCTATTCTTCTCATTGCCATTACCCTTGTGGCAGCCATATTGACTGGCATTATTTCCCTTATTAAGGGGTATCGCCCTGCACGCTATTATGTAATTGCCTGGGCAGTGCTCGTAACGGGCGGACTAACCTATGCACTAAAGCAATATGGTATCTTACCAAGGTTGTTTATCACAGAATACGGCATGCAATTCGGCTCTACCATTGAAGTCATTCTCCTTTCTCTGGCATTGGCTGACAGGATTAACATACTCAAGAAAGAAAAAGAAGAAGCTCAGGACAAAGCCATGGATAAACTTGAAGAAAAAGTAAAAGAACGTACAGCAGAAGTGGTAAAGCAAAAAGAGATCATTGAAGTAAAAAACAAAGACATAACCGATAGTATTCGCTATGCCAAAGAAATACAGGAAACGATACTCCCAAAAGTTGAAAAAATTGCAGAAATACTGCCGGAGAGTTTTATATTATTCAAACCAAAAGACATCGTAAGTGGAGATTTCTACTGGGCAGCCCAAACAAAAAACAATAAAGTGATTTGGGTAGCAGCAGATTGTACAGGACACGGAGTACCGGGCGCATTTATGAGTATAATGTGCTACACCCTGCTCAATGAAGTAGTGAAAGATAAAGACATTACAGAACCAGCCCAAATACTTGATGAGCTAAAAATGCACATCATAAATGAGTTAAATCAATCAGGAGAAATGGGAGCGATTTCAGACGGTATGGACATATCACTGTGTGTGTTGCATAAAGATACGAATAAATTGGAATTTGCGGGGGCGTATAACCCGCTTTATCTCATTCGGAAAGGTGAATTGATTGAGATAAAAGCAGACAGACAAACAGTAGGTTATCAGTATGGTAAAGTCCAGCCATTCACCAATCACGAAATACAACTACAAAAGGGAGATACACTATACACCTTTTCAGATGGCTATGCAGATCAATTTGGCGGAGACGATAACCAGATAGCCGGAAAATGGAAAAAGTTTAGTAAGACCAGGTTTAAGGAATTAGTGTTGTCATTACAGCAAAAATCTATGATGGAGCAAAAAAAAATACTTGATAAAACCATAGAAAATTATAAGGAGAATTTAGAGCAGTTAGATGATATTTTAGTAATTGGTGTGAGGATTTGAGCGCGGGGAGCAGGCAGAAGGGAGTGCTTAATTGTATAAATAATCTATATAATTGAATTTAAGTCCAAAGTCCCAAGCCCCAAATTCCAAGTAAAAAGTAAAAAGTAAAAAGTAAAAATATGGAGGCAGTTTTTTACTTTTTACTTTTTACTTTTTACTTGGGGCTTGGAATTTGAGACTTGGAATTTTTTGCCTGTTCATTTTCTGTGCTGTTTTTTATCCTTTGAATTTGGGTCTTGGGACTTGGAACTTGGGACTTGGGGCTTTTCCCCGCCTCAAAACCTGTTTGCAAATCAATAGAAAACTTACGCAACTAAACAGGAGCATGGCGTGCCCCCCTGCTCCATGCCCCTTGCTCCCCGTTATTTCTTCTCCAGCCTCGACAAAGCCTTATTAAATTCTTCTTCTGTTGATCTCAGCCTGTTCTGGCAAAATTCAATAAGCTCTGCTGCCCGTTTCACTTTGTTGGTGAGGTCATCTAAACCGATCTTTTCGTCTTCAATGTCGTGGACGATATTTTCTAATTCTTCAAATGCTTTTTTATATGTTAAACTTTTGTTCATCTGCTTGTTCTTGCCACATAGACACGAAGACACTAAGTTACACAAAGTTTTTTTAAAAAATCTGTGTGATCTGTGCAACTAAATTATCTTTGTGTTTCTTTGTGTCTTTGTGCCTTGGTGGCAAGGATTTTTTTTGTTATTCTGCTTTCAATTATACTATTTTTTAGAATGGTCTTCATATCCGAACCCAATTTTAATAAGTCAGGGTTTGTTAATATTTTATTTTTGAACAAAACAACTGCATAGCCCCTTGCCAGTACATTGTTTGGGTTTAAATGCCTTACAATTGTAACAAAATTATCAAGCTTATATTTGCTCAGCGTCAGAAAATTTTTCGTGGTGGATTTAAACTGCAAAGTAATTTCATTTAATGCATCTCTATTTTTAATAAGCCGATCTGCTGTACTTTCAAATAAGCGGGTTTTTAATCCAATAATTTGTTCTTCAAAAAGCTGATTATGTGCAATGATCTCTGCTGCTGCTTTTGTTGGTGTTTTCACCGAAAGGTTAGACATCAGGTCTGCAATACTTACATTTCTCTCGTGCCCGATACCTGTTATCACCGGAATAGTGTAACCCGCAATGGTTTTCCCGATGTTATATGTATCAAAAGAGCGGAAATCAAGCTGGGAGCCGCCACCTCTTACAATTACCACCACATCATATTTGATTGTTGATCCTATGATCTTTTCTAATTGGCCGATTATTAATTGATCAGCATTTTGTCCCTGTATTTGCGTTAAATAATCATCAATAAAAAATTTGTAACCATTCCTGTTGGCTGTAAGCTCGTGGACAAAGTCATTATAGCCATCAGAATTGGGTGCGGAGATCAATGCAATTTTTTGTATAACTATTGGAAGCTGAAGTTTTTTATTAAAAGTAAAGTATTCCCCGTCAACACAGGAAACTGTTTTGGGATTATCTTTGACTAATTTGTCTAATATTTCCTGTTTTTCAAGCTCAATTTTGCCTAATGTATAGGAATGGTCAATCTCGAGTATTTCAAGGTTCAGCCGTCCGTATTTAGCTGAAAAAGTCACCCTGACCTTTAAAAGGACCTCTATATTTTTTTCAAACTTTCTTCCGGTTACGCTTTCAAAATTTCCGATAATGTGATAGTTCTGTCTCCAGATCACCGCTTCAATCTGAGCGATAACAGCCCCCCTACCAGCCCCCCTGCCTCCCGCAATGCTGGCCCGATGTCCACTGGACATCGTCCTCCCCGAAGGGGGGACTTTTCCATCGCTTTTGCTATCCCATTTTCCTTTGGGAAGTGGGGTTGGGAAGTCCCCCCTTTGGGGGGATTTAGGGGGGCTTGGAGTTAGGGGGGGGCTGTCTTTTTCTAATAATTTCAAAAAACACCATCCTTTTTGATAGTAATTTCTTATATCGGAAGTTTCGGCAACGATCCAAAATAGTTTATTGTCGAACTTCTCGTAAAGCGTGTCTTCAATTAAGTAAACTAATTCTGAGAGTTTAATGTGTTGGGGCATGGCGGGGGAAAAGTTCAAAGTTTACCCTATGAAATGGAAGAAATTCCACAGGGTGAAAAGTTTTAGGTTCAAGGTTACGTATTTCGATCAAAGACAGGAGGGCATTTAAAGCCGGATTCCTTTCTTCACACACAAAGATAGTGAAAAAGCGATAAACTGTCACCACGTTAGTCCATTTTCAAATAGACATACAGTCTTTTTGGGTAGGGTTTTTGACATATCGGTTAAGATAGCTATTTTCTTACAACCGAAAATTTATGAGAAGCCGTATAATCTTTGGTGGTGATGGTGCAGAAATAAAGACCAGTACTTAACCTGGCAACCATCCTACAGTAACGTTTATAAAATTTAGAGAATCAAGATAGATAGAATCATTATTGTTATTATAGAAATATATATCTTCTAATTTAACAGTTGTTTTATAAGTTTCATTAATTACAGTATTTTTTTTAGAGATAACTATATTTACTTTCCCTTTTTTTGCAACCCATTTATCTTTGACCTGAATAGTATTGACTACATCATTGCAGTAATAAATTTCGGTAACATTTTTTGAAAACAACTCAACATAAACACTCAAACCTGAACTTTTTTGTTCTATATCAAAAACTTTATTAAGCGTATCTAAATTAAGTGTGTCTTTTGAAGCTTTAATAACAATAGATTCTGTATAATTGTTATTAAATTTATATATAATTATATTACTGCAACCAAAACTGGTATCAGTATATGAAAGTCTTGGGATCTCTTTATTTATAGGTTCATTATTTCCTTCCTTCTTATTACAACTTATATTGATAAATATTAATATAAGCAAATAGACAAATTTCATAAACAGATTATTCGGGATAGACATAAATTGTTCAAATTATTAATTTAGTTTAATCATTGTTTTAGACAGCAAATTATTTGATGTTTTAAGAGTATAATAATATATACCATTAGGTAGGTTTGTAGCATCAAAATCAACTTTATATCTACCTCTTTGTTGGTAATCCTTATCTATTATGGTTGCAACTTCTTTACCAAATATATTAAATATACTAAGTTTAATTAGACCAGAATTTTTAATTAAATATTCAATAATTGTATTTGTATTAAATGGATTTGGATAATTAATTAGAAGATTATTTTCTAAAAATTTTTCAGGATCATTTTTAATAATAAATTCATTGTTATTATTAGATAAATTTTCTATCTCATTATTTGATCCAGCAACTCTGAGAATAGGATCATCAGCACATGTACCTATAAAAGCATAAAGTTCACCTTCAACAATTAAATCTGTAATAATTATTTCTTGTCCAGCACGATAAGTCACTGATGCTCCATTTTCGATAATATTATTTGTTTCTATTGTTAAGGTGTTTGTAGCTGAAGCATGTGCAATCATGTCAGCAGAAACAGTCTCATTAGAAATCGTTAAGTTAGTTGGAGTGGTGATGAATTCGGATACAGTAACAGATGTTTCGTCCAGTACCCTTGCATTGTCTTGCGTACTGGTAGTACCCATGGCAACGCCGCCATAAGTAACACCTGGATTAGACCAATATTGAATTCTTGAGGTGGTGCCAGGGCATCCGTATGACATAATAGTTCTCCAACTGTCAGTAGGATAACAATATCCGTGTCCATAGGCATAAGGTGTTGTATTGGCATCAATTTCAGTATTATGCCTGCATCCATGAAGGTGACCTATTTCATGTCCAAAAGAATAGTAACCCGTGGCACAGGTATAGTGAACGATACAAAAAGCGGTACTTGTGTTTGCGAGAATAGCAGAAGCTATTCCACAATATGTTGGTTCATTCTCTATTAGAACACAAATATCTGCAGAATAAATATCTCTCAATGTATGAATCTCATCCATAAAGCCATCCGAGGGGGTTCTGAATCTGGTCAAATCTGTGCTTAGACCAGTCTCCGTATAACTAACTTGATAACTACGAACAAGTCTGACACGATGCGTTACACCGCTATTAACAAAGGATTGATTTGTTTCATCAACTGCCAGTTGTATGAGCGAAAATATATTTCCTACTGCGGCGGCAACTGAAGCTGTATAAGCAACCAGTAGTCTAATTTGACAATCATCAATACTTGCTTGGCTGGGTGGAATAATCGGGTTTATCTGGTTTTGAATAATTTCAAATTCAGGCGGATGATTTTCAGGAAAGAAATTTTGATCCACTTGAATTATAGCCTGAACACCATTTCCCAGTGGTGTAATCCGGTACAAATCTGTATTAACTCTAACTGTACCTGTGATATCACTACCTTGGACCACAAGGATTATGCTACCTGTGGTATCTTGTATAGTACCAAACCAAGTAAAGTCATTGTCACTTCTAATTTCTTTCCTGTCTTTAATTGCAACAATGTTTACGTCGGAAAAGAGATTTAGGGTAATAGTATCTTGATTTAATAGCCCAAAATTAATCTCAGCACATCTATGGCGAGATGTTGTAGGATTTTGTTGGATGGGATTTAAAAGATTAAGTTGGCTTCCGGAAAGTTGTGTTTCGTCAAAAGGGACAAAAATATCGCTTTGAGCCGTTACAGTAAATGAATATCCGACACTTATTATCAAAAAGAGTGATAAATAAAAAAGTCTTTTGGGCTTATAATTGTTCATTTTGAAATCAGTTTATAGTTTTCATTATTATGTAATAGATTCCACACAATCCGGAATACTAATTATTTTCGGTTTAATTCCAGCACACCTACTCTATTTTTCCTCCAAAGCAACAATCCGCTCCACAAGCATATCAACTTTATGATTTAACGCTTTATTTTCTTTTTCCAGCGTGCCAATTTTCATTTCCATTGCATTATCATTCTCAAAAAGATTATCAACGGCATCATTCAATCCTTGAAGCGCTTTGTCAAAATCAAACAAATGAAGAAATATCTCCTCGATTTTTTTAAGCAGCGTGGTAAACATATTACTCACATTTAACCCTTCTTTTATCATTTCTTTTGCTGACTCAACTCCCGGTAAATGGTGGTACTTTTCTGTGAAATCTTTAACAACGCTCAGCTCATCTTTTTTATAGCCTTCATAAAACACGTAATCACAGCCGCCACCTGTAAGATTTACCCTTAGTGTACAAGCTCTGACGGTGCCAGCAACATCAACTTTGTATAGAGGGCTCATTCCAAAGCCAACATCTCCACCGCCATTCACCAAAACAACATCATTACTGGAATTAGCATTCAGAAACAGCGTAACATTGGCATCAATCTCATTACCGTCAAGGAGCATATGTTGGGTATTATTATTAGAGCTAATTTTTATCGGAGCAATGGTACCATCATTGTCTGGACCCACAACGTGCAGTTTAGCTCCCGGACTCGTCGTATTTATGCCGAGGTTGCCATTTGGCAGCATGGTCATTTTAGTATTACTTGACCCAAAAGACGTCCAGGAGAAAAGCGGGCGGGTTTGAACAGGTGCACCTACCCTGCGTGCATCAAATGTAACTACCGGTCTTGTACTATCGTCATTTGCAGGAAGAATTTCTCCAAGTATAAATAATGCCGTTCGGTTGTCGGTTTCATGATGCCCCCTAAGAACTGGGATATATTGACCTGGTAAAAACGTTCCGTTAACTATTTCAAAAAAATCACCTGGTGCATCAGATAGTTGTGTTCGAATTATTTTTTCTAAAGGTGTAGGGAAAGTAGTACCGGAGTCTAAAATGTCTAATTTTGCCGTTGTGCTATCAACGCCTATGCCGACATTATCATATATTTCCCAGCATAAACGGATATCTGATCCGGATTTCTGCCATGCATCCATGGCTGTTTGATTACAAGCTTTTCCAAAGCCGTTATGGAGTGGTGTTTTCGGTATCGGAACACCTACCAGACCATACACACTTACGCTTATTAGCGTAAAGCATACTGCAAACGAAAGTAATTTTAAAGTTTTCATAATAATTGGTTTGTTTAAAGAAGCATCAAAGATAACGAAATATACAAATTCGTATCAAGTTTTTTGGCAATTATTTTCCGTTTGTAAACATTGAATATCGGTTAGCAGCTTAAATATTGATTTTTTGTAGTTGTTTTTTTTAGCTGCCTGATACAATTATGTGTCAAATTTTTTACCTGTAAAGAATAATTTTTCATTGTAATTCTGATATTTATTTTGCAATATGGGTGATTTATGTACTAAAGCCAAATTTTTTTGCGATTTTTGTATTATGAATAATTATTAGTTTTTATCTATTTCCATTTTTATAGTTAAATTTGACGGTCTGTATTTATTCACTGTTATCAGCAATGATCAATCACCAAACCATTGGAGAATTACGAAGTACGAAATACGAAGTACGAAATTCTTCATTCTTCATTCTTCATTTGTCATTCGTATTTCGTAATTTGTTTATCTTGCTTCTTCTTTTAGCTAAATTTTCTGACAGCCAATGTCAGAATAATTATAAAGAAACAAAAAAAATCAGGAAAGCCCTTGCTAAAATGGAACGAAACTTTGCCCGGGGTGACTATAAGATAGCGCTGAGCATAAGTGATAACCTTATCAATCCCCTGGAGGAAGTTTCAATCATTGATGATAATGCTGCTGCCCTTCTGGCTCAAATATATCTCTCCCAGGCGAAGTATTTAACGGCTTTGGGAAACTTTTCTCAAGCTAAAGAAAAAATGATAAAAGGATTGGAAATTTTAACTCAAAGGGAGAAGTCCCCCCTTCGGGGGGATTTAGGGGGACTGTATTACAAAGGATTAATACAGGCAACGGAAATGTATTTATTAGCACATAATTATCGTAAAGCGGGAACACAGATTATAAAGATTATAAACACAGATTTGAACACAGATTTAAGAGATAAGATCAAATTTTTGGCGGTAAAAATAAATTATCACAAAGGTAACTTGAATGAAGCTTCAGAAGTGATTGCTGATATTATTGCATACAGGGAAAGTAAGGTCGTAAAAAAAATTCAGGTGAAAGACCCAAAGTCTGGCGAAATGAAATGGAAAAAATTAGCTACAAAACAGTTAAAGCAAAGAAAAAGAGCATTTGCTGCGGCTTTAAACCTTTCAGGGAATATTTATCGTAAAAAAGGTGATTATCAAAAGTCGGATTCTATTTTAAATACAGCCAACATCTGGATCAGTAAAAATCTGAATAAAAAAGACATCTCTTATGTTGATAATTTACATGCAATGGCACAATTATATGATGACCAGGAACAACATTCTACTGCTGCGAAATTATACCAAAAAGCAATAAAAGCATCAGATAAAAAAGCAGGGTTGAGGTATAAAAATTCTCACGTTACTTACCTTGATATCCATGAGCATTGGGTCAGAAGCTACATTAATAATAACGAGTATAGTAAAGCCAAAACAGTGCTGAACAGATTGTTGCCCAGGATTGCTTTATATTATAGTAAAGACAATTTTCATTTTGTAAAAATAAGACGGCTTGATGCTGAAATATCAATGTCAAGGGGTAATCTATCAAAAGCTGAATCGGAGTTAGAGGAACTGCTTAATTTCAATGGCCTGCCTTCACTTCCCCCCGAGTACTCGGGGGGATCTCAGCTTCGCTCCGAAAAGCATAGGCAGCCACGACTGGCTGACAAAACTTCAGACCGGACTGCAATGCTGCCCGGTGATTATCTGGAACTCTCAAAAGTGTACTACCTTTTATATGAAATATATCTTAAAACAGACCGGTTCAAAAAAGCGGGGGATTGTCTTAAAAAGCTATTAGAGATCGGAAACAATATATATGGAAACGATGCTCCTGATTATCATATCACCAAATTAAGACAAGCCGACTTTTTTGTAAATTATACCAGCGAATTTAAAAAAGCTGAGAAAATATATAATACCAGTTTTTTCAAAACTATAGATAAGCAGTTGCATCCCCATCACAAAGATTATATTACTTTTTTAAATCATATCTCAAAACTTTATGAATTAATGGAAAAATATTCGCTCGCCAAGGATAATTTGAATACAGCTTGCGAGATAGCATTTAATAAATATGGCTCTGTAGATATTCATTATGTTGCTCAATTAGAGAAATTAGCAAGCCTCTATATAAAAACAGGGGAATATAAAAAAGCAGAAAACTATATCGGGACAGCTTTAAACCACCTCAAAAGCATAACCGGCCAACTTAGTATCGAACATTCAAAAGTTCTGGAAACATTAGCCCGTTTATATACTGTTATGGGCAAGTACGATGAAGCAGAGAAAACCCTGAATTTATCATCTAAAATCGCTAAAAGTACAGATAACAAGCGAGTATTGATGACACAAAATATAGATGACCTCACTGCGCTTTACCTTAAAACAGGCAGGTACTTTCAAACGGAGAAATTGCTTAAAGAAGCCATCGAACAAAGAGAAATGATATATGGAGAATCCCATCTCTCACTGATCAACCCAATTAATTTATTAGGCAATTTGTACTTGATCACAGGCAATTATAATGAATCGGAAAAATTGTTAAACCGGGGTACTAACTTGGCTTCTAAAATTGTGGGAGATACTTCGGTGAAATATACAGAAGGGCTGAAGCACCTCAGCAGACTTTATTCACGTATGGGTGACTATGATAAAGCTGAAACTATGGCACAGCACGTATTAGATATCCAAACAAAAAAACTTGGGAGAGATCATGCAGCCATTGCAGACGCCTTGACAGACCTGGCTCTTGTCAGATTTTATAAAGGACAGGAAACAGCTAAAATAAAAGCCCTCCTGGAAGAAGCATTGGCTATTGTGAGAAATAATTTTGGAGAATCACATCCCCAATATGCTGAAGCGTTGAGAAATTTAGCGCTGCTTCATATAGAAAATAATAATTTTGCCCGGGCACTTGATCTCTTAAACTTTGCAAACCAGATATGGATACAAAAACTTGGTGAGAAGAATATTCATTCGGCAGATATTTCTTTATTAAAAGGCGCTATTTTCACAGAAAAAAGAGATTTTAAAAATGCAGAAAGCAATTATGTCAGCGCCAAATCCTATTATAGAAAGACTTTTAATAAATATCATCCTGATTATGCCAATTCTCTGAGTAAATTATCACAAATGTATTATATCAGTGGTAAAGCCAAGAAAGCAGTAAAAATTCTGGACGAAACAACAGATATATATTTAACCTTTATCAAAAAATACTTCCCGTCTTTGAGTGATAGAGAAAAAACAAAATTTTGGAACCATATCAAAAGTGACTTTGAATTCTATAAAACACTTGCAATAAAATTTAGAGAAGAAAATCCAAAATTAATTTGTAATGTCTATAACCATACCCTCGCAATAAAAGCTATATTATTAAACGCTTCCATAAAAGTAAGAGAAAGGATATTAAATAGCGGGGATACGGAATTGATCGGTAAGTACAAGGAATGGGTTAGTAAGAAAGAATTTTTAACCGGTATTCTTTCACTAAGTAACCAGGAGTTAAAAGAAAGCGGCATTGATGCTAATTCTCTTCTAAAAGAGACCGATTTTCTGGAAAAATACCTGAACGAAAGTTCCGGGTTATTTGCCGCAAATTATGAAAGTGTTAATTACACCTGGAAAGATGTCAGGGATAACCTGAATGAAAATGAAGTTGCTATTGAAATTGTCCGTTTCAGGTATTTTGATAAATCGTTTACAGACTCAATTCTTTATGCTGCATTAATTGTAAGCCCGCAAACAAAAAAAAATCCTGGTCTTGTGATCTTTGAAAATGGGAAACAATTAGAAACCAGGTATTTAAAATTTTACAGAAACAGTATAAAATTCAGGGCTGAAGATAAAAATTCATACCAGGTTTTCTGGGAGCCGATCAAAAATAAAATTGAGAAAACACAGAATACACAGATTGAGAATGTGACGGTATATTTATCAGCCGATGGCGTATACAACCAGGTTAACCTGGAAACAATGTCATCATCCACAGGGGATTATGTGATTGATGAAAATAACATCGTGCTTGTAAGCAATACCAAAGATATCATTCTAAACAAATTCAAACACCCCCCTCCCCCACTTAATAAGGAGGACGATAGCATCGTTTATCCCACAGCCCCGTCAACTGCTGCATTATTTGGAAATCCAAATTTTTTCGTAAACGCAAATTCAACCAAAGATAGCATTTTAGCTAATACGATTACAAAAGGGGACTTCATTGTTGCTACCTTTTCTCAACTTCCGGGAGCTGAAAGAGAAGTGAAGGAACTGAGTAAATTATTAAGGTCAAAGGACTGGCAAACTGGTTCTTACTTAAATTATGCCGCTACCGAACAAAGAGTAAAAAACCTAAAAAGTCCCAGGATATTACATTTTGCAACGCACGGTTTTTTTATGAGTGATATAGAACAATTCTCCGGAACCGGTATTACAGAAATAAGTGAAAACAAATCCATTGAAAATCCATTGTTGAGGTCTGGCTTGCTGCTTTCAGGTGGCGGGGATCTGCTTAATTCTAAAACCAACTATGATTTTAATACTAAAAATGGCATTTTAACTGCCTGGGAAGCTATGAATCTGGACCTGGATAATACTGAGCTTGTAGTGTTGAGCGCTTGTGAAACTGGTTTAGGCGAAATTCAAACCGGTGAAGGGGTCTATGGTTTACAAAGGGCTTTTTTAGTTGCAGGAGCTAATACCGTAATGATGAGCTTATTTAAGGTATCTGATGAAATAATACCGGAATTGATGAAAATTTTTTACACAAAATGGCTCAATACCGGTGATAAACGCCAGGCATTTATCGAAGCTAAAAAGGAAATCAGAAAGAAATATAAGGATCCTTATTATTGGGGAGGGTTTGTGATGATTGGGCTGGATTAGAACGATTTTTGATTTTGTAAAAAAAATCTAAACAAAACAAGGATAAAAATGTTTGAAACAGTAGCAACTATATTATTTGTAATGGATAGAATAACATCTTTAATGATCATCTCTTAAACTGTATTTCGCATGAGTTACATTTATCTCATATAAGTAATTATCATTGCAACCAACTCCCAATGATAGTATTGCTGTTTTCCACCTTCCTTTGACATTGTATATATTCCAAATTTTGTCCTTGCCTGAAACATCTAACCTCTCATTTATCTGTATAATTGTGTCTTCTCCT
The DNA here is from genome assembly GCA_019456305.1 of Cytophagales bacterium. NCBI lineage: Bacteria > Pseudomonadati > Bacteroidota > Cytophagia > Cytophagales > Cytophagales bacterium. The sequence goes on from VRUD01000085.1 coordinate 16,023, forward strand.
GAACAATACATCGAATAATGTAACTCTATTCTCTTTCTGCTTAGAAGCCTGTCTCTCAACTGTATGTATTTCCATACTGCCAATTCAAAGTCATTTGTCATCCAACTTTTAGACTTCTCTAATCCCTTTATTAAATCCCTACACACCAAATTCTTTGTCATCTGACCAAAACTTGTCTCTACAATACTTAATAATAATAATAATGTTAATAATTTTTTCATAATCTTAAATTTTAAATCCTGTAAAGGTATACTCCTATTTAGGCACGACCCCGTAATGCCGTGTTACAGATCCTCCGACCTATCCCTCCCCTTCCCTACCCAGTTATCTTTCAATATCTGCTTGCTGCTCTTATCTGCTTTTTTCTTATCCATGATGATTTTTATGCCTCTATCAAGCTCAAGAATATGGTAATCTCCTGTATTATTTTCAATTGCATCTACCAGGTCTTTTAATGTGTTGATTTTTTTGCCGTTTGCAGATATTACAATTTGCTCATAATAATATTCATAACCGGTATTGTTTTCATGGGCAAGCACATTCGCGATCACGACTACCTGCTGCTGTTTTTGAGTTGGTTGAACGTAATCATAGCAATAAAGGTAGTTTGTGGGGTAATCTATACCACTTAGCTGATATTCAAAAAGCAGGTTTACTGTTAATGGCTGAAATACAAAACCATTATAGATGTAGTAGGCAGGAGGATCATCTAAGGGTATATAGGTAACAAGCGCAAATTTGCTGTAAGGCTGCGTTAGAAGGATAGTAAAATCTATGAGCTTTTTATCTCTAAGGATTTTAAGGGTTATTTCTTCTCCTAAAAATTTGTTTTGGATTACATATCCAAATGATGTCCATTCTTTTTCCCTGAATTCTATGGTGCCGGTATTGGTAATTTTATAACCACTAATGGATAGAATAACATCTTGGGGCATTAAAATATTTAAAGCCGGGGATGAAGGGAAAATGTTGGTGATAAGTATCCCAGTTTGCTTTTCAGACATACCATAGTAATGCCGCATATCAGGATTTTCCATATACTGAAAGTCAACACCTAAACCCGGTATCCCGTCATATTTACCGTCTTTGATATCCTCCAGGAAGTGATTGATCACAGGCGGCGGAATGATGTACCCGATATTTTCTGCATCATCCAGCGCCTGGAAAGCAATGCCGATGATCTTGTTGTTTGAAATGGCAGGACCACCGCTGTTTCCCGCATTTAGCGCTGCATCAACCTGGCAGGCGAGTAGCTTTCTATAGTTCGCGTAATAATCAATGTGCTCAAGAGTGGAAACAATACCTTTGGTTATGGTAAGCTGCTCATTTAGTTCCGGGAAGCCATAAACCGCTGCTTCATCTCCTATGTATGGCAGCTCACCTATTTCAGGCGGTGTAACACCTGCAAAAAAAGATTTGTCTTTAACCGTAAGTACAGCAAGGTCACATTCATAGGCTATATGTTTTACCTGTGCAAGATATTTTTGGGGTTGTCCGGAACGTTTTACCTGGATATACATAGCCTTGCCTACAACATGGGCATTTGTAAGTATAAGATTATCCTTAATAATACAACCTGAACCCTCAGCAGCTTCTCCAGGTGCGAGGTTCCAGGGTTGTGAATAACTGTAGTCAACGTAATGGACGTAGATTTTTACAATGTTTTCTTTTACTCCATTTTGGATGAACCCATTTTGAGCAAGTAAGGTAGTGCTGCAAAAAAATGTGATCAGGTGGATTTTAGATAATATTTTCATGATTGTAGTATTTATGTCTCTCGCAAAGCCCGGCACATAATTTATGTGCTGGACAAAGTCGCAATGACCGCAAAGAAAAAAATCACAAGCTTGCCAACGCCTGATCCAATTCCTCTGATGTCATTTGTTTAAATTCTAAATTTTTGATTTTGTTTCTGTGAAAGATATTTTTCTTTATTTCATGTTCTTTTATTGCATAAAATGGAATTTGATCTTCAAGTGATGAATTAAAGTGTTCTTTTTCATTTTTGGATTTTAACAGATACCCAATTCCTACTAATGTGATATGATCACCGGCAGAAAGATTGCCAAACTCAATCTTCTTGTTTTTTATTGTTGTACCGTTCATACTTGAGTTTTTATCATTAAAAAAAAGGCTTAAACCTGACTCATAGACATGTACAGTTGTAAGAACCAAATGGGTTGCTTCAACAAACCCTAAAGGTAAGTATACTCCATGCAATTTAGGGTTAGTATGGCCGGCAGGAATTGTATTAGTATGAATAAAAAACGATGGCTTATTATTTTTCTTTTTTACTATCAGTTTATAGTCACGCAGTTTATAGTCACGACTTCTAAAATAGCGATCACAATTAAACCATCCGAAACCGAAACCTTTATTAATCTTTACTTTATATTTCTTATTTTTATAATCGGTTGCGATATTTCCACTTTTGAGTAATCTCCATTTTGAACGACTTATTTTATATAATTGCATCCCTTCTTTTATTTCATCAGCAGGTATTTCAACATCTATATATTGCCCCTCTTTAAGCGTCAATCTTTGCCCATTTATGGTTGGATCAATATAAAACATACCACCAGATTCCAATAAATTTCCTTCTGTATCAACGGTTGTCAAACCCGATAATATCATATCTTTTTTAGTAAACACTTCCTTCAATTCAATTTTAACTGCATTAGTAACTTCATTTCCATCAGAAGTGAGAAGGCTATTAGCCGGGATTGTGATCCTTG
>VRUD01000086.1 GCA_019456305.1 Cytophagales bacterium
TGACTCTCCAGGTTGTGCGTTTGGGTCATCCGATGAATTTGCTGGCAATAAGGCAATAAGAAAAAAAGGAAATAGGGGAAATAGGGGGGAGAGAGAATCGTAGTATAATCAATACGTTCCTCCTTTAATACTCCTCTCCCTTATTATATCCTCTATATCTCTATTTCCCTATTCCTTTTAAAACGAAGTTTGAAAAAAATAGCCCATGTCAAACCGTTTTTACGGTTTTATAAGATGTTTACACTTTTAGACATATCAAAAACCAGCATTGTTATCCTTTTATGTCTTTTACCACTTTTAAAAACTATTGCTCAAAATACTGACACTACTTTAGCCAACCGCCACTTCTCCAAAGCAGTTTCGTTTTCTCACATAGGCCAGTACGATAGCTCTATATCCTATTTTGAAAAAGCAGGTGAGATTTACATGACTGTTGCAAAGTGGGAAAATTATCTAAAGTGTCTAAATGCTTTGGGCTGGACGGTGGGTTATATTATGGGTGAATATGGCAAAGGGCTGGAATATCTTAACAAGGCTCTGAATATTGGCATAAAAAAATTAGGGAAAGAGCATTTTCAGGTTGCAAGAAGTTATAATGCCATGGGGACTATCAATGCCATTAAAGCCAATAATGATGAAGCAATGGAATTTTTTAATAAGGCATTATCCATTTTTAAGAAACTTTTTGGTGAAGAGCATCAAACAGTGGCATCAATCTATGAAAATATTGGAACTATATTTGAACAAAAGAGCGATTATTTTACGGCTTTGGAATATTATCAACATTCCTTATTCATTAGATTAAAAACCCTTGATCCGCGTCATTTAGACCTGGCCTATTCTTATAATAATATGGGTGTCGTTTATATGGATATAGACGAATATGAGAAAGCATTCAATTATTATAATAAAGCATTATCTATAAGTATTGAAATATTTGGCGAGCATCACCTTGAAGTTTCTGTTTGCTATACGAACATTGGTAATTACTATGCCGAAACAGGTGACCTGGATAAAGCGCTTGAATTTTATAACAAAGCCCTCACCATTGACGTGGATGTGATCGGTGAGGAGCATGCAGAAGTAGCCCGATATGATATTAATATGATTGGGGAAGTGTATTCAGACAAAGGAGATTATTTAAAAGCGCTGGAATACTACACGAAGTCACTAAAGATAATGCATGTTACCCTTGGTGATAAACATCCTTATATTGCAGAAACTTACCAGGGATTTGGGCTTGTATACAAAAGGCTTAAAGATTTCAATACTGCATTAAAATATTATCAGAAGTCCATTGTTTCATTGCTTGCTGAATTTAATAATTCCAGTATTTATTCTAATCCAAAGCCCGATTTGCTTGAAAAAAGAAAAGCTACCAGTTCAAAACCACATCTGCTTGAATCTTTTATTAATAAAGCGGAAGGGTTTTATGGAAGATGGAGGGAAAAGCAGTAGAGGTAGCAGTAGCAATAGCAACAGCAGGCAGTCGGCAATTGACAATGACAATATTCGTACTTCGTACTTCGTCATTCGTACTTCGTCATTCGTACTTAAAAAATGACTATGACAAATGACTTAATGACCTAATGACTAATAAGCAGTGGGGAAAGCAATATTATCTCAGAACGAATCTCATAATAAAAAGTATCCATTAAAATAATTTTCTGGTATCCTGATATCTCATAATTGTCAATTATTACCTGGTCATCCCCTTGCCTTTTGCAGCTCAATTTAGTATACTTTTCAGTTTTATAAAGTGCATTTTTATCAAACAACCTGCCTTCGATGGAATTAACTTCATTATTATCACTGAACACTATCTTCAGAAATTTTATTTTCAACTCAGGATAAAGAGGAGTATAATTTTTAACCAAAGTTTTATTTACAGGTTCAGAAATAATGTCTTCTTCATAACTATCCCGTAGAGATAGCTTGTTGACATTTAATTTTCTAAACAGCGCTAGCTCTTTCTTCCAGTCAATTTGCTTAAGCGTCCTGGTCTCTTTTTTATTGTTCAACATTACCGTTTTGCTCAATTTAATATCGAGGGAATCCAATAAATCTATTTGGTGGTCAATAAATTCTTCTATATCAAAGTATTCATTGTTCTTCAAGGTAGTATTTTCTTTTTCAGGCACTAAATTGCAGGAAGAAAAGAATATTGTTAATACTAAAAGTAAGATTCTAACCAATTTATTTTTCAAGGTCATATTTTTTGTTTTACTTTAATTTCGCAACAAAGGAATAAAAAAAGGCTATAAATAGAGAAAAGTCGGCAATCTACAGTCCCCAGTCGGCAAAAAAATCAGTCGGCAGTCCACAGTCCCCAGTCGGCAAAAAACAATTGCCGACTGCTCCCGAGTACTCGGGATGGACTGCCGACTGCCGATTGTGGACTGTGGACTGCCGACTGTGGACTGTGGACTGCCGACTGCCGATTGTGGACTGCCGACTGCCGATTGTAGACTGTGGACTGCCGACTGCCGACTGCCGACTGCCGACTGCCAACTGCCGATTGTAGACTGTGGACTGCTGACTGCCGACTGTGGACTGCCGACTGCTGATTGCCGACTAAAAGGTATTCAATGTAATTTGAAAAATTATGCATTTTTATTTTTTTGGCTGGGGGTACGGGGGATGGGTGGGGCACCTTCACTTTTCTATTGCCCTGTATATTTGCTTAACAATTTTGGGATGTATTGTTTTTCCACTATGGAAAGGTACTACTACTCTTATATTGCCTTTTTTGTAAATCCTATGGCTCCCTTTACTGCGTACTCTTGCAAAGCCTGCTTTTAACAGCAGTGTCTCTGCTTCTTTCGCTTTTAGTCTGGTAATTTAGGCAATTTGTACCTCCATTGTTCCGGTTACTATTTCCTTGCTTAAATAGGCTTTGCATTCTTCATCTGACAGGGTCCCTATATAAAGTTCTGCAGCTTCTTTAATATTAGCCATTGCCTCTTCAAAAGTGTCTCCCTGAGAGTGACACCCCTCTAATTCAGGACAGTAAGCATAATACCCATGCTCATCTTTTTCTATTACGATGCTTACTTTATAGCTCATAGTTATAATGTATTTTTATGCAAAGTTAACACTTTTCCATTGATTTTAGTTTCATTTCAACAGAAGGTCTTTTGCATTTTCTGCTATCTCAACCATTATCTACCTCCATTTCATAAGTAGAGTATTTCCTAAACTCTTTTCCTGATAGATGCTTACGGTTTTCTATTAATAGATGAATTCAATTTATGAATGAACCACCAGCCAATGTTTTAATGCGTAATTTTATGCAAACATTAAAAATGTCGCTAATTTAATGTTTGCTTGTTTTTCTAATATGTATTTTTGATGACTGAATCGAACTAAACCAACTAAAACTGCTAACAATGAAATCATTTTTATATTTCACACGGGTCATTTCTATCCTTATCTTTTTATTTAATGGGGGAACGGGGGCTGCCCAGGACATCACCCAAACCATAAGAGGCAAGATCGTTGACATAGAGTCAAAATTTCCATTGATAGGAGCCCATCTTGTGCTCATTAGCGATACTGCGAAATTTGTCGGGACTACTGCGGATATTGACGGGTATTTCCGTATTGAGGAAGTGTCTCTGGGCAGGCATGCTCTTAAGATCTCTTATCTTGGCTACAGGGAGAAGATCATTCCCAATATTATTGTTAACACAGGGAAAGAAGTCATCCTCAATATTGAAATGGAAGAGTCGGTAGTGAAAATAGGAATGGTTGAGATTACCGCTTCGAAAAGAGGCGAAGTCATCAACGAAATGAGTACGGTGAGCGCCCGGGCTTTTACAGTTGAGGAGACCGAGCGTTATGCAGGCAGCAGGGCCGACCCTGCCCGTATGGCATCCAATTTTGCAGGTGTGCAGGGAAATAATGATTCAAGCAATGACATAGTGATCAGGGGAAATTCTCCCTTAGGTACGCTTTGGAGGTTTGAGGGAGTGAACATCCCCAATCCAAATCATTTTGGTGTTTCGGGTACTACAGGCGGGCCGGTAGGTATCCTGAACAATAAAGTGTTGTCAAACTCAGATTTTATGACGGGAGCTTTCCCGGCAGAATACGGCAACACCATAGCAGGTGTATTTGACCTGAAAATGAAAAATGGCAATAATGAAAATCATGAGTTCTCGGGACAGTGGGGTTTTCTGGGTACAGAATTATTTGCCGAGGGACCTATTTCCAAAAAAAACAAGAGTTCTTATCTTATAAGTTACCGTTATTCAACGCTTCAGATATTTCATGCTTTAGGCATTAATATAGGGACAGATGCAGTACCTAAGTACCAGGATATGTCATTCAAATTGAATTTTCCAACTAAAGCAGGAAGTATTTCCCTATTTGGAATTGGAGGGCTCAGTAATATTGATATTGTAAAAAGCAATCAATTGGATACTGGCAAAACCCAGTTGTATGGTGGTATTGATTTAGACGAACAATTCAAAACAGGCATGGGTGTTATCGGGGTAAACTATTTTAAATCCATTAATTCAAAAACGTATCTCCGGCTCACGCTTTCAAGCTCATTGGAACACCAGGAGAACATTCAGAATAAATTTGAATTTAAGCGGGATACAACAACTGATGAATTTGTCATATTAGATGGTAAATATATGATAGATACTATTTTTCAAAAACTCGGCTACAATCTCGACCAGGCCAAACATTCTGCATCTTTTTTTGTAAATAAAAAGTTAAACACCCGACACACTGTTAAAGTCGGTATTATAACAGACCTGTATCAGCAGGTAAACATGATAGATAGTATTTATGATGAAACGGACTCAATGTGGGTCAACCGGCTGAACCACAAAGGTTTTATGTTTCTTCTGCAGCCCTACGTACAATGGAAATATAATATAACGGATAAGCTTACTTTAAATACAGGTATCCATGGGCAATTTTTAATACCTAACGGCAGTGCATCCATCGAACCGAGAGCAGGTTTGAAGTGGCGTTTCACTCCTTCGCAGGCATTGAGTTTAGGTTGGGGCATTCATAGCCAAATGCTTCCGACTTACATCTATTTTGCAGGTCAGCAAAATAAGGATGGCAGCTATGAGCAATATAATAAAGAATTGGGTTTTCTACGCAGCACACACTACGTTCTGGCTTATGATAACTCACTAAACAATAGTTTAAGGATCAGGATAGAGACCTATTATCAGCGGTTAAACAAAATACCTGTGGAAGTTAAGTCATCTTCCTATTCTGTTCTAAATGCGGGCGATGACCTGAACAGGTTTTTCCCTGACAAACTAATCAATGAGGGCACAGGGGAAAACTATGGAGTGGAATTTACATTGGAAAAATTCTTTAGCAAGACCTATTTCTTTATGCTGTCTGCCTCTTTGTATGAGTCAAAGTATAAAGCAAGTAACGGTAAAACATACAACACTACTTTCAATGGAAACTATGTTGTAAACCTCCTGGGTACAAAGGAATTTCAATGGGGAAAGAAAAGCAACACTACGTTTGGCATAGGCGGCAAAGTTTCCATAGCCGGAAACAAGAGATATACGCCTTATGACATGGCTGCTTCTGACTCTGCCGGTTTTGGCATACCCGATTATTCCCGGTGGAACTCAAAACAATTAAACCAATATTTCAGAGCCGACATAAAGCTCAATTATAAAATCAATACCCGCAAACTCACCCATGAAATCGGTCTGGACCTGGTGAATATTTTCGGAACAGAAAATGTCTTTAAGCGAACTTATACAGGAGGCACCCCGCCTGTAAGAGAAGATCTCCAGTTGGGCTTTTTGCCGGTATTCTATTATAAAGTTGATTTTTGATTTAAATAAAGTTCTCATTTAGGGAACTTTTTGTATATTTGCATCGTATGAGGATATTATCTGTAAAGAAATTAAAAGATTTTTGGAAAAATCCTAAACATTCAGATTCGGAAAACGCATTAAAGGCATGGGTAGATGAAGTGGAAAAGGCAGATTGGAAAAACTCTAATGATGTAAAAAAACAATATGGAAGTGTGAGCATTATAGGTGATAATAGGGTAGTTTTCAATATTAAAGGCAACACTTATAGACTTATTGTTAAGATTAACTACGATTACTCAATTGTTTATCTCCGTTTTATAGGAACACATAAACAATACGATAAAATAAACGCTAAAGAAATTTAAAATGGAAATAAAACCTATTAAAACAGAAGCCGATTATAAAAAGGCATTAGAAAAAATAGAAAAGTTAATGGACGCAAAGGCCAATACACCTGAAGGTGATTTGCTTGATGTATTAGCTACTTTAGTTGAAACGTATGAAAAAAAACATTATCCCATTGGTCCGCCTGATCCTGTTGAGGCAATTAAATTCAGGATGGAGCAAATGAATTTAAGAAAAACCGATGTTGCAAAATATTTCGGAAGCAAGAGCAAGGTAACGGAAGTTTTTCAACGTAAGCGCAATCTCACTTTGAAAATGATAAGAAACTTGCACAAGGGTTTGAATATTCCTTTAGAATCGTTGATAGCGGTTTAATCAAACATTTTCCATTAAAATTATTATTAAATAAGGGTAAATCTCGTTTTGTAGTTGTATCACAAAATCAACTTCAGCATCGTTTTTTGACGTCCAGTAAAACAATGCGTTATTTACCAATGAAGTAAATTCATTATAAGATTCTTTTCATTATTTTTCTCTTAAAATATGAGTCCACTCTAAAAAGTTAAAAAAGAAAAAATGCCACTAAAACACCAAAACACTAAATCCCACAAAACATTGAAAATCAATCAAATAACTTTTGTGGGATTTTGTGTTTTTGTGCTTTTGTGGCGAAAATTGACTTTTTGGAGTGGACTCAAATATGCTGCAAAGATACCTATTTATCTCCAAAAAAGTGTTGTAAATACATAAATATATCTCCATAAAAGTGCATTTTTCTGTAAGGAAACACAATATTTGCTGTTTATTGAACATAGCAAACAATATTATGCAAAACACCCTGAACATTGGCAAACAAAACACTTATTTTTATTTCATAATAAAGAGCTGCCTGTCATCTCCTCAGGTTTATCAATCCCCATCAATTCTAAAATTGTAGGAGCCAGATCTCCCAATTTCCCATCCCTGATCGGTACTTCATAGTTTTTATCAACCAGGATACAGGGAACCAAATTGGTTGTATGAGTTGTGTGCGGAGATCCGTCATCGTTGATCATAATATCAGAATTTCCATGATCTGCAATGATCAGTGATGTGTATCCGTTTTTTAATGCAGCATTTACCACAGCTTCTGCACACTGGTCAACCGTTTCACAAGCTTTCACGGCAGCATCAAACACGCCTGTATGGCCGACCATATCAGGATTAGCGAAATTCAGACAAACAAAATCAACCTCCTGTTTATTTAATTCTACAACAATTGCATCCCTGACATGAAGTGCGCTCATTTCAGGCTTGAGATCATAAGTGGCTACCTTTGGAGAAGGGCATAGTATTCTTTTTTCACCTTCAAATTCCTCCTCCTGCCCGCCCGAAAAGAAGAAAGTTACATGGGGATATTTCTCTGTTTCAGCAATGCGGATCTGTTTTTTTCCATTTTTAGCCAGTATCCCGCCTAACGTATTATTCAGGTTATCTTTTTCAAAAATAATATGAACATTCTGAAAAGTATCATCATAATTGGTTAAAGTAATGTAATACAAATTGAGTTTGTGCATGTTATGCTCAGGCAAATCCTTTTGAGAAAGTACCTGCGTAATTTCACGGCCCCTGTCCGTACGAAAATTAAAGCATAACACCACATCCCCATCTTTGATCGTGGCAACCGGCTGGTCGTTTTCATCAACTAACAAAATTGGTTTAATAAATTCGTCAGTAACAACTTCATCGTATGAATTTTTTATAGTCTCACCAATATCACGTGTATGTGTGCCTATGCCATTTACCAGCAGATCATAAGCTAGTTTAATTCTTTCCCACCGTTTATCCCTGTCCATCGCATAATACCTGCCAACAACAGAAGCAAGCTGTCCTGTCGTTTTTTGCAGATGCGCTTCTAATTCCTTCAAAAACCCAATCCCGGATTTAGGATCAGTATCCCGCCCGTCTGTAAAAGCGTGAACAAACAGGTTTTTTATTTGATGTTTTTGCGCTGCCGTACATAATGCTTTTAAATGATCAATATGGGAATGAATTCCTCCATCTGAAACCAATCCTATAAAATGAACATTTTTGCCATTCTGTCTGGCATGGTCAAAAGCGCTGGTTAGTATATTATCATTTTCAAAAAAATTCTCTTTTACCGCTTTATTGATCCTTACAAGATCCTGGTATACGATCCTTCCAGCACCGATATTCATGTGTCCCACTTCGGAATTTCCCATCTGTCCCTGAGGCAGCCCTACATATTCACCCGATGCATGCAGCTTACTGTGGGGATATTTTTTGCAAGAATCCATGAAGGGAGTATGAGCCTGATCAATGGCAGAAACTTCAGGTTTGGTGGCAATACCCCAACCATCTAATATGATGAGGATTACTTTTTTGTTCATAGTTTGCAAATATACACTAAATATGATGAAAGTGTGAGTGATTGAATCATTAATAGATTAGGTATTATACACAAATAATTTGCATTTATATATATTTTTTTATCTTTGCACTTTAAAATCATTTCAACTTAACCTAATAAACTATGACACTTAACAAAGAGTTAGCAGAATTAAAGCAACAGATATATACAGACCCTGAGCAGCGGTTTATGGAATCTGTTGTTGAATCCGGAAAATTAAACAATGTGCCAAAAGTCGGGGATATTGCCCCTGATTTCACATTACCGGATCAGTTTGGGAATGACGTCAATTTATCTGATATCTTAAAAAACGGGCCTGTTGTGGTTTCATTTTACAATGGTAACTGGTGCCCCTATTGCGGTTTAGAGCTAAAAGCTTTGCAGCGTTCACTGGCAGATTTTCGGAAATTAGGCGCATCATTGGTGGGAATTTCTCCTGATACAATTTCATACATTCAAAATTCAGACGAAGTAAAAAAATATTCATATTCAATCTTATCTGATCAGGGAAGTAGGATATCAACCATCTACGGCCTGCGATTCGATATGCCTGATGAGATTGTTACTGCGATGGAAGGGCTGGGATTAAATATAAAAAAGATACAGGGAGCAGATGATGAAGAATCTATCATAGAGCCCGCTCCTGCCACGTTTGTAGTAAATTCAACCGGAGAGTTCATTTATGTTTTTGTAGATGCTGATTTCACCAAAAGAGCCGAACCCTCAGAAATTATAGCCTGCCTGATGTCTGTTGTACAGTAGATACTTTAAAGAGGTACTGTAAGCAAATAATTTTCATTTATATATATTTTTTGTTATCTTTGCGCTTTAAAATCATTTCAACTTAACTTATTAAACTATGAGACTTAAAAAAGAGTTAGAAGAATTAAAGCATCAGATATTTGCAGACCACGATCAGCGGTTTATAGAATCTGTTGTTGAATCCGGAAAATTAAACAATGTACCAAAAGTCGGGGATATTGCCCCTAATTTCACATTACCGGATCAGTTTGGGAATGACATCAATTTATCTGATATCTTAAAAAACGGGCCGGTTGTGGTTTCATTTTACCAGGGTAACTGGTGCCCTTATTGTGGTTTAGAGCTAAAAGCTTTGCAGCGCTCACTGGCAGATTTTCAGAAATTAGGTGCATCATTGGTGGGAATTTCTCCAGATACAATTACATACATTCAAAATTCAGACGAAATAAAACAATATTCATATTCAATCTTATCTGATCATGGAAGCGGGATATTAACCATTTATGGCCTGCGATTCGATATGCCTGATGAGGCTGTTACTGCGCTTAAAGGATTTGGAATAAATATTAAAGATGCCCAGGGAGAAAGTGAAGATGATGCTTACAATTTGCCTGTTCCTGCAACCTTTGTTGTTAATACAAATGGAGAGATGGTCTATGCTTTTGTAGATGCTGATTTTACCAAAAGAGCCGAACCCTCAGAAATTATAGCCTGCCTGATGTCTGTTGTACAGTAGATACTTTAAAGAGTAAACATACTCCCGATATCACCCTACGGGTGATTACCCGATAGGGTGACATCGGGATTGTCGATAATTTTTAGACAGGTAGATAATTGTGTTCATGTGTTCACGCCTGCGTGCCGAAACACTTCTCAGCCCAAACTATGGCGTGCAGGCACGTGAGCACATGAACATACGAACACTTATTCTATGGATACTTCCCAAAAACCTTCTGATCAATCACATAATCCCGAAGCAAGGCTCAGGCAGCTTACAGTTTCCCTGGAACAATCAGAGCAGAAGATCAAAGAGCTTTTGGCATCAAATCAGGAGTTGGAAAATAAATTGGCAGAAACAAATAAGAATTCATGGAATGGAACATGGGAAATGGATCTTAAAACTCAGCAGGTAAGCTGGTCTGAAGGAATTTATCACATTCTCGGTATCCGAAAAAATATAAACCCGGATATGAAGCTTTACAAAGAGATGATAGATGATGTTTCTGTTGAAAAATTAGATGGCGCTGTGAGGAAAGTATTTATTACAGGAGAAGATTATTCCTTTGAACATACGCTTGTAACAGAAAAAAATAAGAAGCTCATCATCAAAACAGACCTCAAGCTAATAAAGGATGAAAATAATAAGCCTGCAAAACTGCTGGGCATCATTCAGGATATTACCTCTGAAAAAAATGCAAGGCAGGAACTGGAAAAGCTCTCACTTATAGCATCCAAAACCTCCAATGCTGTTGTCATTATGAATACAGATACGCAAATAGAATGGATCAATGATGGATTTATAAGGATGACCGGCTACCGGTTTGATGAAATTCAAAATAAAGAATTTAACCTGTTATTTACAGATAAAGATTGTGATGTGTGTTCAAAAGAAGCATTGGAAAAAGAATTAACAATGAACCATTCTTATGAAAAAGAGATACAGATCAATACCAAACACGGAAAAACACTTTGTACAGTATTTAACATTACACCTATATTGAATTATACACTGGAGCCTGTCAATTATATTGCAATTATAACAAACATCACCAAAAGAAAAGAAGCCGAAGAAAAGCTCTTTCAGGCTAATAAAGAGATCACTGACAGCATCAATTATGCAAAACGGATACAAAGCGCTATCATTCCCTCTGTTGATGAAATTAAAAAATACTTTCCCGACTCTTTTGTGCTGTTCAAACCAAAAGATATTGTCAGCGGAGACTTCTATTGGTTTGGTAAAATAGGAGATAAAGTAATCATAGCTTCAGCAGACTGTACTGGACACGGTGTGCCGGGTGCGTTCATGTCTATGATAGGCAACAGCTTATTAAATGAGATAATCATAGGGAAGGGAATAACAGAAGCGGACACAATATTGATTGAATTGAGAAAATCAATTATCAAAACTTTGGGACAAACGGGAAAAGAGGATGAAGCAAGAGACGGTATGGACATAGCGCTATGTGTGATAGCCCCCCTAAATCCCCCCGGAGGGGGGACTTTGCCACCCCTTTATCCCACCGGGATGGGGAAGGGAGGGAAAGTCCCCCCTCCGGGGGGATTTAGGGGGGCTGGGGTAGGGGGGCTTTTAGAATTTTCCGGTGCAAATAACCCGCTTTATATTGTCAGAAAAGGTATTGCCAATTTAAACATTACAAACACCGGCAATATAGAATACTACGGAGAAGATTTGGTGGCATTGAAACCAGACAAACAGTCAATAGGATACGAACAAGGAAAGGGCGGCAACTTTACCAAACATCAGATACAATTACAAAAAGGAGATGTTATATACATTTTTTCAGATGGATATGCAGACCAATTGGGTGGAGACCACTGCAAGAAGTTCGGCTACAACCGTTTCAGGCAACTTTTAACAGACATCAGTGATAAAAATATGGAAGAGCAGAAACAAATTCTTGATAAAAACATAGAAGCCTGGAAAGACCATATAGATCCCTATAACAATAAGCCTCTTGAGCAGATGGATGATATTTTGGTGATGGGGATGAGGATCGGACAATAAAATGATGAATTACGAATGACGAATTAAAGAAACAGAAAAAATGCAAAATCTTGAATTAAAAGCAACATTTAAAACACCAGGTGTGTTTTTCGATGCGAAGAAAGGTACACTTGAAATTGAAGGCAGGCTGATACCTGATGATGCGAAAGCTTTTTTCAAAATTTTATTTGATTGGATAGATCAATATTGTGAAAATCCTGCAACAAAAACGGTTGTAAAATTATATTTTGAATTCCTTAACACAGCTTCAAAAAGATCCATAATGGATATTCTAAGGAAATTAGAAAAATTATACAAAAAAGGCAATGATGTTAAGGCGCTGTGGCAATATGATGAAGATGATATAGATTCAATGGAAGAAGGCCATGATTTCGGTAGTATTTTAAGCATACCATTTGAAGTTATAAAAATTGAATAGGTATAAAAAGATAGTTGTTGAAGAAAAATTAAGCAGTTATAAGTTCTTTCCGTAAATTGGGAAGCTCTTTTAAGGATTTTAAACGGCTATATCTGCTTTGCATATTAAGCCAAAATTCGGCATCTATCCCTAATGCATGTTCTAATTTAATAGCAATTTCAGGAGTTATATTCCTTTCACAATTAACAATCTGGCTAACCTGCGATTTTGTTAATTTTGCTTTTCTTGCTAACTCAATTTGAAACATTTTCCGGGCTTCCAACTCATCTTTTAAAATTTCTCCCGGATGAGTTAGGTGATTTGGGATCATATCATTTGCATATTTACTCATAGTGTTTAGAGATTTCATTAATAAGTAAAACTGTAATTATCGCTTTTTGTTCCTCTGATTTTATTTGTTCAAATATTAAACGGTATTGTTTATTTAACTTTATTGAATATTCACCTTTTCTATCACCTTTTAGCTTTTCAAAATGAAGTCCTTTATGTTGTCTTAATTTACTGATATTATTAATTTCTATTAAAATATCAATCTTCTTTTTATATTGTTTAATTAGTTCAATAGGAAATTCCGGCTTTCTTCCTATCTCAGTTCCATACTCATAAAGTTCTTGAAGATAATATGTTTTAAATTTTACTTTCAAGTTTTATTTACGAAAAGGTATAAAAAATGTTCGCAATATTGTGAACATTTTTTTCATTTCATTTGAATTATCTTTTTTTAATCCTCTCAATCTCCCCAAGATACTTTTTCGCAAGCATGTTCCTGTCAAAATATTTTCTGGCATAGCGATAACCATTCATTCCCTGTTCTTTAATTTTTTCTTTATTGTCCATGCAGTACAATACTTTGTCGGCAAAATCTTTTGGATTTTCCGGTTCAATATAAACTCCACAATCAGCTTCCTCTACCAACTCTCTTGAAACGCCATCTATAGCCATCAGTACAGGTTTTTGACAGCTCATGTAGTCGAAGGTCTTATTGGAGTAAACGGCTTTAAATGCTTCTGCTTTTTTTAATATAGAAATACCCATATCTGAAGCCAAAATGTATTTAAAAATTTCTGATTTTGGCACGGGGTCCAGGAACAATACATTTTGTAATTCCAGTGCCTTTTCTTTTAACATTTTTTTTTGCATGCCGTCACCGATCAACAGCATTAATACATTGGTTTCTATTAATAATTCAGCAGCTTCTATCATCGAAATTAAGTGGTTGGCAACACCATGTGCTCCTACGTAAATTATCACAAACTTGTCATCAAATCCTTGCTCTTTGCGAAATTTTTTAACATCAAAGCGTGAAGCCCTGCCGGTAGAGACGCCCAATTTGGTCGTCTCTACCGGCGGGGCTTCACGCTCTGCGCTCTGTTCTCTGCGCTCTACAGGTGGCAAAGTCCCCCCTTTGGGGAGGACGATGTCCGGTGGACATCGGGCCAGCATTGCGGGAGGCAGGTGGGCTTCTACTAGTGAAAAATCAGCAGCATTGGGTATCATGATCATCTTTTGTGAAGGAACATTCTTTTCCTCAATAAGTTTTATTTGAAAAGCCGGTGTTAAGGCATTAATTAACCTGGAATTTTTATATACAAGTTTTTCAAACCAATATGCAAATCTGATAATGGTTTTATTCTTTAAAACGCCTGTGTCAATGGCTGATTCAGGCCACAGGTCTCTTATTTCAAATACCAATGGAATTCGTTTTAATTTTGATAAAACGAGGCCGGTAATTCCAACAAAAAGGGGTGGGGAGCTTACTAAGACAACACTATATTTTGCCCGTGCATAAAATAAACCGCAAATGACACTTGAAAACACAAAAGAAAAATAGGCCCAAAACCTGCCGGCAAAACTTTTATTATATGATGCTGAAACATGCGATCTGTACAAAGTGATATTTTCATCAAATTTTTCTTTCACGAAGTACTTACCTCTATATTTCTTTCTTTTTTTTCCTGTTGAATAATGTACCATCCCTGCAATTACAGTGACCTTGTGGCCTTCCCGAGCCCAGACTTTGACCATTTCGTTAAATCGTGAGCCGCCTGAATCATCTTTTTCCAAAAAATATTGATGGATTAATAGTATGTGCATAGCACAAATTTAGGAAATTTAATGTAATATTGTGTATCACTAAATAGTGTTTGTCTATAAAGTCGAATGTTTAATATATTATAGTAAAAACATAACTTCGTAAGTTGATTAAAAAGTTGGCAGTCCACAGTCGGCAGTCAGCAATCGGCAAAAAGGCAAAATTGATAAAGTCAGCAGTTGGCAATCGGCAGTCGGCAAAAAGGTAAAAAACAATTGCCGACTGCTCCAGAGTACTCGGGATGGACTGCCGACTGTGGACTGCCGACTGCTGATTGTGGACTGCCGACTGCCGACTGCCGACTGTGGACTGCCGACTTCCGATTGTGGACTGCCGACTGCCGACTGCCAACTGCCGACTTAATGTTGAAACTTTGGATTTTCATTAACGAATATTTTTGACATTATAGACAGACACTAAATAATCAGAAAGATGGTTGTTTTCCCAAACGCAAAGATCAATTTAGGATTGCATATTATTTCAAAACGTGATGATGGATTTCATAACATTGAAACCTGCTTTTATCCGGTTAACTGGACTGATGCGCTGGAAATAATGCCATCTTCGAAATTACAATTATCAATTACGGGTTTGAATATTGCGGATTCTAAATCAAAAAAAGGAACTGATGTAAATTTATGCACTAAAGCCTGGCAATTGCTAAAAAAAAAATATAATATATCGCCTGTTCATATTCATTTGCATAAAGAGATACCTGTTGGTGCCGGGCTGGGAGGTGGTTCAGCAGATGCAGCATTTACCATTAAAACATTGAATGATGTCTTTAATCTTGGTCTTTCATTAAAAAAAATGGAAGCGCATGCCAGCGTGTTAGGGAGCGATTGTGCATTTTTTATTAAGAACACACCAATGTTTGCGAGAGAGAAAGGCGATGTGTTTGAACCGATCAATATTGATCTGAAAGGATATTATTGTGTTCTGATCTATCCCGGCATCTCAATTTCAACATCAAAAGCTTACAGCAGTATTATTCCGACCTGCCTGCCTTCCAATAAGCCAACAAGTGGCAGGCAGGAAATACCTGAAAATCGTATTAAAAAAATTATCACATCAGATATTTACCAGTGGAAAGATGTTCTAAAAAATGATTTTGAAAGGCCGGTTTTTGCTAAATACCCCCAATTGGCTAAAATAAAAGGCAAGCTTTATGATTATGGCGCAATCTATGCGAGTATGTCAGGTTCCGGGTCATGTGTGTATGGTATTTTTGATGGTGAACCAGATACTACGAATTACGAATTTACGAATTACGAATTACGAATTACGAATTTGTAAATTCGTAGGGAGTAGAAATTACAACCAAGAACTACACCTGCCCGCCAAAGGCATATTGCAGGCGGGTCCAACATCCAGTATCCCACTCAAAAGCAGAACCCAGTGCAACTTCCACTAAAAGCTGTTAGCTGTTGGCTGTTAGCTGTTAGCTAAAAGCCAAAAGCTAATAGCTAAAAGCTAACAGATGTACGGCTGCTTCCTTTTCTGGTGGTCACCCGTTAGGGGTGACATCATCCATCATAAGATCATTCCTGCCCCTACTGTTTCATTGGTAAATTCATCCACCAATATGAGACTGCCTGTAGCCCTGTTTCTTTTATAGCTGTCGTAAAAGAGGGGTGTGGTAGCTCTGATCAGGATCCTGCCAATATCGTTTAAGCCAATCTCCAGGTCATCTTCTATTCTATGGAGGGTATTCACGTTTACTTTATAACGAATATCTTTTACAATACACCGGGCTTCTTTGGTTGAATGTTTAATGGCATATTTACCACCTGACAGTAGTTTTTTTTCATTCAACCAGCACACCATCAGATCTATATCCTGCCCAATATTAGGTTGATTGGTGGGCTTCACGATCATATCTCCCCTGCTGACGTCTATATCGTCCTCTAAAGTAATAACAACGGACATAGGTGGATAGGCCTCATCAACAGGCCCGTCAAAAGTTTCAATAGATTTGATCTTGCTTGTAAAGCCAGATGGCAAGGCTATAATTTCATCTCCCTGTTTAAAAATACCCCCGTCAATTCTACCCGCATAGCCTCTAAAATCGTGATATTTATCTGAATGCGGTCTTATTACCTTCTGTACAGGGAATCTGCAATCAACATGATTCAAGTCAGTGCCAATATGAACATTTTCCAGGGTATATAACAACGTAGCGCCCTTATACCAAGGTGTGTTTTCAGATTTTTCAACGACATTATCCCCATTCAATGCACTTATTGGAATATACCTTATATCATCTATATCTAATTTTGAAGAAAAATTTTCAAAATCATTTTTAATTTTTTTAAATATCTCCTGGGCATAATCCACGAGGTCCATTTTATTGATACACAATATGATATGCTTTATCTGAAGCAGGGAAGCTATGAACGAATGCCTGCAGGTTTGCTCAGTTAATCCATTTCGCGCGTCAACAAGAATGATCGCTAAATTTGCCGTAGAAGCGCCGGTAACCATATTGCGGGTATATTGAATATGTCCGGGCGTATCGGCAATGATAAATTTTCTATTAGGGGTAGCAAAATACCGGTAGGCAACATCAATGGTGATGCCCTGTTCCCGTTCTGCGCGTAAGCCATCTGTTAATAAAGCAAGATTGACGTAGCCAGCACCTTTCTGTTTAGAGATCCTTTCTATGGCTTCAAGCTGGTCTTCGAATATTGATTTTGTTTCGTACAATAATCTGCCAATCAGTGTGCTTTTACCATCGTCAACACTTCCTGCAGTTGTGAATCTTAAAAGATCCATTTCTAAATAATGATTATTGTTTTTGTTATCCATTGTTTAAAATTTTGGTTCTGTTTTAATATAATGTAGATTTTTGTTTTGCGCACATATTGAGTCATTTACATTCGCATAAACAGCAAAATGTATAGATAATGCATGTTATTGCACACTTATTTATCGTAATTATCAG